>REEL01000081.1 GCA_007695095.1 Chitinophagaceae bacterium
TACCCAAATATTTTTTGTCAAAAATTTAGAAATTTAGGTTTTTAAGGGTTGACTATTTAATAAAAACAAACATTATGAAAACCAATTTAGTTATTGCTTTATTTGTTACTTTTTTCATGAGTTACACTTCATTTTCAGCTAATAAGGGTCTTGAAGATGTAAGTGAAAATACTTTTGAAAGAAAGAACTTCTTTTATGTTAGTCCTTTTCAGTTAGCAGCCGGACATCTTCAGTTTGGTTACGAAAGAGATTTTGGAGAGCAAAATAACAGCCTTATGTTCAATGCAGGTGTATGGTTGTTAGAATCTAATGACAGATCAAGAGAAGGTGTTTCATTAGAATTTCAATATCGCTGGAACATGTACCACGTTCATACAAATGAAAATGCCACGAATTCATACAAGCTTTATTTCGGACCATTTGCTCAGTTTCATTATAATGAAATAGTGGAGTATTATTATGATTATGTCTATGAGCCATGGGGAGGCAGCGATTATGATATACGCGAAGATGCGGATTCTAAAAAAGAAATTATCCGGTCTTATGGCGGAGGAGTTGTAATTGGTAACCGTTTCTTATTTTTTGACAGACTGACAATTGATTTTATGATTGGAGGTGGTTTAAAATATTCTGATATAGACGCTAAAAAAATTGATTATTATTCAAATTATAATATCTTTAACCCGAGATATACAGGTGTGATACCAAAAACTAAATTGCAAATTGGGATCGCCTTTTAATTAACTTAAATAAAATTTATGGAGAATTTTAGTATTGATAACATACAGGAAACCATTGGAGAAATATTAGTACTCTATGGTTTTAGTTTATTGTCTGCTTTAATAGTATTAGTTTTAGGTTGGTGGGTTTTAAAACTAATCAGAAATGGGTTTTCAAAAGGTCTTGAAAAAAGTAACACAGACCCATCTTTACAGAGGTTTTTGACGAAGTTGGTAGATGCAATACTAAAGGTGTTGTTGATAATAACTGTGATTTCGATGTTAGGTGTTGAAACTACATCTTTTATTGCAATTATTGGTGCGGCTGGTCTGGCAGTTGGTTTAGCACTTCAGGGCAGTCTCGCGAATTTTGCCGGAGGTGTTTTAATTTTAACTTTCAAACCATTTAAAGTAGGGGATTTTATTACTGCAAACGGGATAAGTGGAACAGTCCGGGAAATAGGAATAATTTATACAGTTTTATACACACCACAGAATCAAAGAATAACCATACCTAATGGATCATTGTCTAACAGTTCTGTTACCAATTTTTCTGCAGAGGACACCAGAAGGCTGGATATGATATTTGGTATTGGATACGGGGACGATATTCCAAAAGCGAAAGAAATTATTCAAAGGGTTTTTGAAAGTGATGAAAGAGTATTAAAAGATAAGGGTGTTGTAATAGGATTAGCTGAATTAGGCGATAGCTCTGTAGATTTTACTGTGAGAGTTTGGTGTAAAAGCGCTGATTTTTTCGTACTAATGTGGGATATGAATCAGAAAGTTAAAATGACTTTTGATCAGGAAGGAGTTTCTATACCGTTTCCTCAGAGAGATGTACATTTGTTTCAGGAGAAATAAACCTAAAGATTTAAACTTTAAAAGGGTCATATGCTTGCATACTGACCCTTTTTGTTTGTACTTAAGTTGAGGATAGTTAAGCAAAATCGCTGTAAGTATCCCCAATATTATCTTTTCAAAGCGCTTAGCCTAAGCAGGATTATAAGAAATGACACGGCTTAAGCTCCTGAGTAAATAATCAAATTGGCTAAATGAAAAATTGTTCGGGAGTTATGTCAAATTTGGGAATTGTAAGATTTACTCAAACAGAACTATTAATTTAAAAACCCGGCTAATGTTTTTGTTTATTGAAAAATACTGTTAATACTTTAAGTCTGTACACTGAACTAATGAAATAACGCTTTTTAGTGAACCCATCTAAAGAATTTGACTAACTAATAAATTTGTTCAAACTTCTTTTCCATCTTTCACTTATCAGATACATAGCAGGAACTACAACTAATATTAAGAATGTTGAAAAAGTTAAGCCAAAAATAACGGTAGAAGCCATTGGTCCCCAAAACAAAGCATTGTCACCACCTATATAGGCATTGAATTCAAATCTTGTAAAGAATGCTGCAAAGTCAATATTCAATCCCAAAGCAAGCGGCATTAAACCCAGTATAGTCGTAATAGCCGTTAAAAGTACTGGACGTAGCCTCAGTTTCCCACCTTTTATAATTACGTTTACCAAGTCATTATCACTCATTTCCTTACCTTCACTTAGCTTGAGTTCCGCTCTTTTACGTTGTCTGACTAAATTGGTATAATCTATGAGTACAATAGCATTGTTTACTACTACGCCGGCTAATGAAATGATTCCAATACCGGTCATTACAATAACAAAGTCCATTTGGAAAAGAGCTAACCCAAAAAACACCCCCATTGTACTGAATAAAACAGAAAGTAAAATAATAAATGGTGTCACTAAAGAATTAAACTGAGTTACAATAATAAAAAGGATTAAAAAGACTGCAATCATTAAAGCCCTGGTTAAGAATTCTCCCGTTTTTTCCTGCTCTTCCTGTTCCCCGGTAAAAGAAATTTCATAACCGTCAGGTATACTAAAGTTTTCAAGTCTGGCTCGTATAGAATTAACGATTTCATTTGCATTATAACCATCCATTACATTTGAGTAAATAGTTATAGTCCTGTTGCCATCAATTCTTCTGATTGATCCAAAAGTAGAGGTGTAGGTAACATCTGCAACTGCTGAAATAGGAACTTGCATAATTTGACCGGAACCTGCATCACGGAAAGTGATTCGCTGGTTCATTAATGAACTTAAGTCATATCTGTATTCTTCAGAGAAACGTAATTGAATAGGGTATTCGTCCTCACCTTCTTTAAATTTTGAAACTTCTCTACCAAATAGTGCCGTCCTCATTGTATTGCCTATTTGTGCTGTAGAAATCCCATACCTTCTTGCCGCTTCACGATCTACATTTATCAGTAATTCAGGCTTCCCTCTTTCCAGGTCCGTTTGAAGCTCCTCTATACCTTGAATGTTTCCATTATCGATATATGTTATTATTTGGTCTGTAAGAGATGTTAATTCCTGAAAGTCATCACCACTGACTTCAATATTGATTGGACGTCCAACAGGAGGCCCTACCTGATTTTTATCTACACTTATAGTAGCTTCCGGGAATTCTGACATTCGTTCTCTTATCGCTTCCATTATGCTGTTGGTCGAAACTCCTTCCCGGAACTCAAACTCAACAAAAGCTACGGTAACTTTTGCCCTGTGAGGAGTACGCCCCGGAGCAGGGCCTGCCATCGGATCGGTTGTTCCTTCTCCAACATTGGTAATTACTGATTCTACTACATTTCCATAGGGTTCTATAACCTCATTTACTACTTTTTCAATTGATTTTGAGTATTCATTGGTGTAGTCAATATCACTACCTAATGGTAACTCTATAAAAATGTTTACATAATTTGGTTCATTTTCAGGAAAGAAGCTGACTTTTGGCGTAAATATCGAAAAAAGTACAATTGATAAAATGAGCAGCAAAAATGTAGATATAAAAACGATATAAGGCATAAAACCTTTGAGAACAAAGGTGATTGTTTTATCATAAGCATTTTCAATCCAAACTAATATTTTATCCTGAAATAAGGCTGCTGCCGGCTTGAGTAAATAAATGTTTAAAATTGTTATTAAAGCAAAAATAATACTGATATTTCTCAAAGCAATCCAGCCGGCCAGCCAGCTAAAAATTATGAGTAAGGCAAAACCCGATAAAATAGCTATTACTTTTTTGAAACTTGTTTTTTCTTTTGGGTCTTCAATTCTCATAAACAAGGATGTCAAAACCGGATTTATAATCAAAGCCACAAATAGGGAAGAGGCAAGCACTATTATTAACGTCACCGGTAAATACTTCATAAATTCTCCAATGATATCGTCCCAAAACAATAGTGGTACAAATGCTGCAAGTGTTGTAGCTGTTGAAACTATTATGGCCCAGGCAACTTCACCGGCACCTTGTTTAGCAGCAGATATTGGGCTATGCCCTTCCTGCATTAAACGGTAAATGTTTTCTACCACTACAATTCCGTTATCTACCAGCATTCCTAATGCTAAGACCAGTGAGAATAAAACTATCAAATTAACGGTCACTCCAAAGCCGTTTAATACCATGAATCCGGTTAACATTGAAAGTGGAATTGCTATCCCAACAAAAAGTGCATTTCTTAACCCTAAAAAGAAAAGTAAAACCAATACAACCAGTATAACTCCGAAAATGATACTGTTTTCTAAATTGTCTAATTGGTCCCTGGTAACTTTAGATTGGTCATTAGTAATGCTTATCTCAAGGTTAGGAGGAAAAATGTTTTCAATAGCATAATCCAGAATATCATTGATTTTGTCAGTTGCTACCAATAAGTTTTCTGCAGATCTTTTTTTCACATCCAAAGAAATTACAGGGTCGCTATATGACCTGGCATAACTTTGCCTTTCTTCAAAACCAAACTGTACTGTTGCTATATCTTTTAAAAATACGGTGTTTTGATTTTCATGTTTTACGATTACATTTTCAATGTCTCTCATTTCTTTGAATTCACCTACTACCCTGACACTTCTTCGAAAGTTATCAATCAGCAAATCTCCTCCGGAAATAGTAATGTTTTCAGAAGCAATGGCATTTTCAATGTCGTCAAAGTTGATTTGGAGAGATTGCATTTTGAAGGGATCTACCATTATCCTGACTTCTTTTTCTAATGCTCCTTTAATCTCTACTTCTGAGATTTCTGTAAGCTTTTCAATTTCGTCTTTTAGGTATTCTCCAAATTCTTTTAAGTCTTCATTAGTGAAATCACCCGATAGGTTAATGTTCATTATCGGAAACTCGCTAAAGTCTAACTCAAAAACATTAGGGTCCTGATCCAAATCGGTTGGCAGTTCAGTTTTAGCCTTATCAACAGCATCTTTTACATCTCTTAACGCAGTGTTTACATCTACATCTAAATTAAACTCTACAACTATGTTAGAGAAATCCTGAATAGAAGTAGAGTTTATATTCTTTAAGCCGGTCAATGACAGAAGCTCATTTTCAATTGGTCTGGTGATGAGATTTTCTATATCTACCGGTGAATTGCCCGGATATGGTGTGTTTATTAAAATTGTGGGTATAGAAATTTCAGGAAAGTTTTCTTTAGGCATAGACCTGTAAGAAGTGAATCCTAAAATAATGATAAGTGTCGTTAGCACCAATACACTTGTTCTGTTATTTACAGATACAGTTGTAGGCAAAAAGTATCTAACAACTTTTTCAAGTTTTGATTTTTTATCACCCGGTTGCTGCTGGTTCATATATTTTTATTTTTAGTCTGGCTATCTTAAATCCTTATTTTATAGCTGAAAAATGTAAGTGTGTTTATGCACCTTATAATAATAAATTGAATGTTTTATTTATTTACTCTTATTTTTTGACCATCAGCTATATCTCTAAAACCTGCGTCTATCAACATATCTTCATCTGTTAATCCTTCAAGTATTTCAGTAATGCCACCGTAGGTCTTTCCGCTTACTATATTTCGCTTTTCTGCCAGACTTTGTTGTCCATCCATTTTTCTGACATACACAAACTCTTCATCAAAATATTGTTGGACCAGGCGGGTTGGAATGACAATTGCATCTTTGCTGAAATAATCCATGATTCTTACTACAGAAAGCAAATTTGGCTTAAGGAGACCTTCCTCATTTTTCAATTGAATATCAATTTTGAAAGTTCTGTTACCCGGATTGATAAATTGACCTACTGAGCTTATTGCTGCATTTTCTTCTTTATTAATTAAAGGAAATCTAACTTTAACATTATCCCCCTTTTTAACACTAGTCAGAAATCTTTCAGGAACATCTGCCCTGACATATACATTTTCTAAATTCACAATCCTTACAACCGGAGTGCCCGGGGATAAAACATCTCCAATTTTCACAAAGACTTCATCTATGTAGCCGTCAATTGGAGATTTTATATTCAGCATATTCAGCTGAGTGTTTAAAGTATTAAGATTTTTTTCTAAAGATTCTTTTTGATTTTTAGCCTGTAAGTATTGTATTTCTGAACCGATGTTCTCTGCCCATAGATTTTTTTGTCTTTCATAAGTGGTTGTTGCTAATTCAAGAGCACTTTCAACCTCAGCAATAGAGTTTCTAATGTTTTCTTCATTTTGTCTGACTAATAATTGTCCTTTTCTAACATAATCACCTTCTCTGACATTAATATTTCTGACAGCCCCACTCATTTCTGCACTCAGTGAGATATTAAGATCTGCCTGTACTAAGCCCTGTGCTTCTATATAGTGTTCAAAATCACTTACTTCTACCGGCCTTAAGGTCACCATTCTCCCGGTAGTTATTGTATCTTGCCTTAAGGAAGCAATTTCTGTTTCCAGTTGCTCAATCTCAATTTTCAAACTTTCAAATTTCTCCCTCTTCTCTTCAAGCTCTCTTTGCATATTCTCTAATTTATCAGTTTCTGAGGACCCGCATGAAACCATGAAAAGTAAGCCAAAAAATAGTACAGATAAAATTGTCTTTTGCATTATGTATATTTTAATTGTTATTTGTATTGTATAAACCCATTGAGTGCTTGAGCTGTGTTCTGCTAATAATTACCTGATACATCGACTGAATGTAATTTGCCTGAGTTTGTGACCAGTCAGACTCTGCATTAGACACTTCAAGACTGGAACCTACTCCTTCCTGATATTTTCTTACTGTAACATTGTAAATCCTTTCGGCCAATTCCAGATTTTTAAGTTGTGTTTGATAGTTTTCAAAAGCATTTTCTAATTCAGTTCTTGCATTTTGAACCTCTAAACGTACCAGCTCATCAAAATTTTGAATTTGATTGTTTATTTTCATTAAATCCAGTTGTCTTTGTTGAACCATAAATCTTCTGGTAAGACCGTCAAAAATTGGAATCCTTAACTGTAAACCCACAAAACCGGACTCAAACCAGGTTTCATTACTGTCAAAAAAATTAAATTCATTTCTTTGAGCATCATAGTTATAAGTACCGAAAGCATATAGTGAGGGAAAATAACCGGCTCTTGTCTGACTAATATCAAAAGTTCTCAAATCTCTTTGTAAATTCAATAAACGAAACTCAATTCTGTTTTGATAATCATATTCCATATCTGTGAGAAGGGAATTTTCAATAAGATCGGATAAGTTTTCAGTTAATATTATTTCATCCTGAACCGGATATCCCATTTGATATTTTAGAACTGCCAAAGCTAACTTTGCCTGTCTTTCAGCATTTTTAAATTGTGTGTTTACATTTGATTGGGAGAGTTTTAATCTGTCAACATCAAGTTGTTCAGCAAAACCACTTTTCAACAGCTGTTCTGTTTCGTGAAGCGTTTTATTGATGATTTCCAGATTATTTTCTAAAATTTCTACCGTCTCCAATGATGCTAAAGCCGCGTAATAGGACTCTTCAATGGCTTTCTTTAAATCAATTTCATTTTGGTAAAGTTGCGTTTTGGCAGATTCCATCAATGCTTTATTTGCTCTGATACCCACAAAATATCTAAAATCAAAAATCAATTGGGAAACAGTAATATTAGCATTTACATTATGGGGGAGACCAAATTGTATTTCCTGAAACTCTCCTTCAGGGCCACCTATAAACTCCAAAGGAATAAGACTAACGGGTAGTTTTAAGAAGTTTTGATAAGAAGCTTCAGCATTAATTTGTGGAAAACCTTCTGATATTACTTCCAATGATTGCTTTTGAGTGATTTTAAAATCCAAAGCCGCATTTTTCTGCTGTATGCTATTTTCAATGGCAAAGTTTTGAGCTTCTTCAAGTGAAAAAGAGTTTTCGTTAGCCTTTGAAGTGTATAGAACAAAAGTTAGGATTAAAAAAGTTGAAATGATGGTCGTAATTTTCATAACGGTTATTTTTAAACAATTTTAGTTTTTTATTGTCAGCTTATTTTCTTTCAAATAGTTTAAACCTTTTTCAGAGCAAATAGCATGTATGTGATAGTCAAAATACTCTATGACTAATTCTTTAAAAGTAAATTCACCAATGGGGAAAATTGATTGGTCAATTAGAGATTCTGTTTTAAAAAGATAAATTTTTGCAATGATTTCAGCATTTAGAGTGTTTCTATAAAACCCTTTCTCTATACCTGATTCCAAGTTTGATTTCACACATTTATATAAAAATTCTTTTTTAAAAGTTAAGTGATTCTGCCAGGCCTGCGGGTAATATTTTTGTAAATCATATACTAAAGCAGGATTCATTTCTCTGAGATTTCTTGTATTATACTTTACAAGCTCATACATCTGTACTATTGGGTTAGAATTTTCATTTATGATAGTTTCAACTCCATTTTTTTCTTCTTCCAGATAAAGCAGAATTGCTTTTTTTACCAATTCAGATTTATTTTCTACGACTTCGTATATGGTTTTTTTGGAAACCCCTAAATGTCTGGAAATGTCATCCATAGAGACACTTTTGATCCCATATTTTAAAAACAATTCAATAGAAAGAGAAATAATTTTTTGATCCACTTTTGTAATAATTTCTGCAAAATTACAAACATAAACGCAATAAACTATTTAAAGTTTAAAAGTTTATTAAGTTTTTTTTGCAAAAAAGTTTGTTTAATATCTGATAGCATCTACAGGAGCCATTTTAGATGCATTTAAGGCCGGGATAAAGCCTGATACAATACCTGTGATTATAGAAATTAGCAGCCCTGTCATTATAATCGAAAAGGATAAAGTAAAATCAAAATCAAGCAAATTTTCAGCTATGATGGTTAATACAAACACTAATAATATTCCAAAAACTCCACCAATGAGGGATAGGACTACGGCTTCAATCAAAAACTCCAGCAGTATGAAAAATTGTTTGGCACCGAGAGCTTTCTTTATGCCAATTTGAGGAATACGCTCTCTAACAGATACAAACATTATATTAGCTACACCAAAACCTCCTACAATTATAGCAAAAATTCCAATTATAAATCCGGCAAAATTTATTACACCAAAAAGTTGATTCATATTTCTGCTGAGGAGAGATAATTGGTTTAATGCAAAATTATTATCTTGCCTTGGGCTCAGTCTTCTTTCAGCCCTTAGGATTCCGGTCAATTCGTCTTTCAATATCTCTAAATTAGTGCCTTCAACAGCTTTTATCATTAGAAAAGGTTCGCTGCCAATATTGTCGATATTCATGAATGAAGTCAGGAAGTTATAAGGAATCAGAATTTGATTATCATTGCTCATGCTTAACAAATCTTCTCCTTCCTGTTCAAGTACTCCGATTATAGAAATTTTCCTCCCAAGCAATCTAATTTCCCTTCCTACACTATTTTCGGGAGTGTTGAATAGTTGCACAGCTACATTATAACCTAAAACAGCAACATTATTTCCGGCTTGAGATTCATTTAAAGAGAAATATCTGCCTTCTAAAAAATCCAAATCTTTAATTCTTGAGAAGTCATGTGAAATGGCAAGTGCAGTGATATTTTCTACACTTTGATCAAGGTATCTTGCGGTACGGTTATTTAATCCAATTTGGATGGCAGCAGCCTCTGTATAGCGACTTTGATTTTGAATACTTCTGAGTTCATTTAGATTTGGAACCGGTCTGTTCCAGTATTGCCACCAGGCATAATCTTCTCCAAAGTCCCAGGGCCATTTTTGTACATACACTATATTATCACCCAACTTTTGAATACTACCTCTAACATTTCTTTCCAGTGAATCAACAGCAGTAAGAACAGAAATTATACACAATATCCCTATGGTGATTCCCAGTAATGAAAGAAAACTTCTCAGTTTATTGCTGTAAAGCTCATAAAATGCGAGAATTACACTTTCTTTAAAAATACTGAGGAATGTTTTCATTTGTTAAAATTTTCTTTTACAGCAAAATGTTCAGAAAATACTGCACATTTGGAATTATTTGTATTTCACACGGGTACTTAAATTCTTTTGAGTAATATAATGAAGTAAGACAAAAAGTAAATTGAGTGGTTCAAAATTAATCACTAATTATCTTCTTTCCAATGAAAACCTTTTCAAGTGTGTTCAGATTATACTTTTTATATTCTTCTTTATTTGAAATTTCAAGAATCTCTATTGAGAAGCCTGCACTTTTTAAACGGTTCGGATAATCTTTACCATATAAACGAACATGATCTTTTTGTCCGAAAAACCTAATGCGTTCCTCATCTGATTTAATAGTAAGATCTTCAAAAGTTGTTTCATTTGCTATACTTAAAGGAACTTGCAACATGGCAATCCCATTTGGCTTTAGTACTCTGTATAATTCACTTAAAGCAATCATGTCATTCGGGATATGTTCCAGTACATGATTGCAAACTATTAAATCAAATGAATTATCAGGAAACTCGAGTTTTGTTATATCAATATTTTGAACTTTCCGGGGGTAGTCATATCCTTTTTCAAATTTATCACCGCATACATAATCAATATTTGATAGTTTTTTCAACTTGTCGTAAATAGGTATTTCCGGAGCAATATGAAGTACCTTATAGGGATTTTCTTTCTCAAAGATGTGAATGTAGTCTTTTAGGAAAAGAAAAATGAGCCTTTCTCTGTCACAGGAGCCACATTTTATACAAGCAGTATTTCTTAGACCGGCACCGATTATTTGCTTTTCTTTAATAATTGGATAGTCCTTGCCGGTGGCCAACATTATATCAGATGAAAAATTACAAATGGGACAACTGTAGGCGTCACCACTGTAGAATAGACTGTTTAATAGACCTTTTAATTTTTTTCTTATAAATAATCCTTTCCCGGGCATATATGTGAATTATTTTAGCAAATAGAGAAGCAAGTAAAAATAGAGAATTATTTGGTTTTGTTGCGATTAATCTATATAATAAGCTAAGCAATATTTGTTAAATGTAAAGCTTAGGTTTATTTAAAGTTAACTTTAAATAAATTATAGGGTAAAAAATTTTAAAAAAAAGAAAAAAAAGAAAGTTTTTTAATAACTTTATGATATGTAGAGTAAATAATATAGTAAATGTAAAAATCATTATAAAATAAGAGATTAAAAATTAAAAAAAAAGATAAGTAGTGATAATAGGTTGGAAGATAAAAGAAGTTTCACTTTCTCTTTTTGGATACATTTCTTGAGAATAAAAAATTTAAAAATAATAGAAAAAACATTTGGATTATGCTTAAATTATTATAAATTTGTACTAACAATTACTTAACCCAAAATTTTTTTATTTATGAAAACCAAGTATCGCAATTTTTTAATGTTTAAGTCGGCCATAGTGCTGACACTATTCTTAAGTATGTCGTTTATAAATTCGGCATATTCCACTACTTCTGCATGCTATGCAACAGAAGTTGTAGATTTTCAGCAGGGGCTTAATAAGTTAGGAGATCCCGTTATTACACAACGTAGTGATCCTGATGCTGCTTTAGGCGCACCTTTGGCTCAAGACCCGTTTAACTATGATGAGAATGATTTTTTCTCATTAGGTTTTGGAGGTTTTATTGTGCTAAAGTTTGAAGAGCCAATTACTAATGGCCCTGGAAATGATATTCGGATTTTTGAAGCTACCGGTCCTGTTGGTGGTGCAGCTCCAACCTGCGCAGGATATCCTGAGTATGCAAAAATTTATGTATCACAGGATAATGTAAATTTTTATTTATTAGACACGATTTGTCTCGATGGGGATGTTGATATTTCTGATGCCGTTGATGGTATGGGAAATCCGGTAACACTTGGATGGATACAGTATGTGAAAATTGTAGATGTAAGCGACCCTAACGATTTTCCAAACAGTTCTCGCTCTGATGGATTTGATGTAGATGCTATTCAGTGCTTAAATGGATTTTCTGAGAGAACCGGTTGTTATCCAAATGAAGTGATTTCATTTAATCAGGGTCCTGCAAAGTATCCGGCTAATGGAAATCAGGTTGCTACAGATAGAAGTGACCCTGACAAGGCTTTAGGTGAACCGGCCGGAAATAATCAGGCAGGAGAATTTGTGTCTTTAGGTTTTGGTGGAGAACTAATAGTAAAATTTGAGAATCAGATTGCAAACGGACCCGGAAATGATTTGAGAATTGTAGAAACCAGTTTTGGTGATCCTTCCTGTTCTCAATATCCTGAATTTGCTGAAGTTTTTGTATCACAGGATAACATTGATTACTATAGTGTAGGTATTATTTGCTTGACAGATGAAGTAGATGTTGCTAATGCTGTTGACGGAATGGGAAATCCTGTAATACTTCCATGGTTTCAGTATGTCAAAATAGTAGACATGAGTGATCCTGATGATTTTAATACCAGTCCAATTACAGATGGCTATGACGTGGATGGGATTGAATGTTTAAATGGAGAATACGAACCACCTGCTTTAGGTTGTTTTGCTGACTATGTAGTTTCCTATAATCAGGGCTTGAAAAAGAATGGAAACCCTGTTGATGCTGACAGAAGTGACCATTTAAGTGTATTGGGTAGCCCGGATGCACAAACAGGAACCAGTGCGGATTTAGGTAACTTTTATTCCTTAGGATTTGGAGGTGAAATTGTAGTAGGCTTTAATCAGGAAATTGCCAATGGACCCGGTCCTGATATTAGAATTTGGGAAACCACATGGGGATATGACAATTGTAACGATTATCCTGAAGTAGCCAGAGTGTATGCTGCTTTAGATAATAATTTCAACTGGGTATTCTTAGATACAGTATGCTTAGGTGGCGATGTTGATTTAGGGCCTTTGCCATATGCTAAGTATATTAGAATCGTTGATATTAGCGACCCTGATGATTTTAGTCAGAACCCTTCAGGTTTAGACGGTTTTGATGTAGATGCAATTGAGTGTTTAAACGGACCATTTAGTGGTTTTAAAGTTGATATTTGTGATGCATTATCACTGGATGTTGATGCCGGAAATGATAAAAGCACACATTATTATGGGGCAGGAACGTCTTGTGTAACACTTAATGCTACTGCTACAGCCGGAGACGGCAACTATTCATACGAATGGAGTAATGGAGAAACCACATCTTCTATTACAGTATGTCCTTCTTCCAGCACACTCTATACGGTAACTGTTACTGATGGAATGGGATGTACTTCAACTGATGATGTTTATGTAGATGTTACAGATATACAGTGTGGTTGGGGGAATAAAGGTGCTATAGTATGTTATCAGCCGGTGTCTTTCTTGCCTTGGCTGCAGTTGTCTTTATGTGTATCTAAAAATTCTGTACCTTTCTTTGTGAATAATATGGGCGCAACTCTAGGGGCTTGCGGAAGCAACGCAAGAATGTCACCATCTGAGGTTGAAAAGCACATAAAAGATTTGCCGGGTGATCCTGTAGCTATAGATAATATGCTTTATGCTTATCCGAATCCATTTGCTGATATATTGACTATTGAATATTTAGTACCGAGAGAGGGAACAAGCAAACTTCAAATATTAGACATAAATGGAAGACTTGTCTATGAACAATCTTATGAGCATTCGAAGCACTCTTTACTTAATATTACTGAAGTAAATTTAAGTAATCAGGCTAGCGGTGTTTATATTGTAAAAGTTGTTACCGAGACAGATGTATTTACTTTTAAAGTAAATAAGTCAAAATAGATTAAAAAACCGGGTAACTATAAAAATGGGGTTTGCTTTTCTAAGCAAACCCCATTTTTAATTGATAGCAAAGTAAAAACCTTTAAATTAAATAGTATTTAGTGCTTGCTCAATGTCGCTTATAATATCCTGATCATTTTCAATACCTACTGATATTCGAATCATTTTTTCAGTTATATTAAAGTCTAATCTTGATTCTGCTGCAACATCGGCATGAGTCATAGTAGCGGGATGTTCAGCCAGGCTTTCAGTGCCCCCTAAACTGACGGCTAATTTTATAAGTTTCAGAGAGTTTAAAAATTTAAAAGCTTCTTTTTCCCCGCCTTTCAAATCAAAGGATATCATTGCTCCTGCTGAATTGCATTGATTTTTAAAAATAGATTTTTGTTCTTCTGTTTGCAAATTTCCTAAATAATATACCCTCTCAACTTTAGTATGGCTTTTGAGAAAATTTGCTACTTCATGTGCATTAAGGGCTTGTTTATCCATTCTTACTTTCAGCGTTTCCAAACTTCTCATTAAAAGCCAACCAGTCCAGGGGCCTGCCATATTTCCTAAAAATGTTCTGAGTGTTTTAATTCGTTTCAAAAGCTCTTTATTTCCCAGGCAAGCACCTGCGATAAGATCACTGTGACCACCAATATATTTGGTAGCTGAATAGAGAACTAAATCAGCTCCGTGTTTTAAAGGATGCTGCCAAATAGGCCCCATATAAGTGTTATCTACGGCTAATAAAATTTCCTTGTCTTTTTTTGAAAAATGCTTGGCAATATCTTTAGACATTTTTATATCGATTAAATCATTCGTAGGATTTGCCGGGGTTTCAATAAAAACTAATGAAAGACGATCTGCTTTACCTGTTTTTTCTACTTTGGTAATAATGTCTTCTTTTTTATCAGTAGCTTTAAAACTGACTGAGTCAATACCAAACTTAGGTAATATTTTATTTATGAAATGATCGGTCCCACCATAAATAGGACTACTAAACAAAAGTAAGTCCCCGGGTTTTAAAAACTCAAGTAAAGTAGTGGTTATTGCCGACATTCCACTTTCAAAAATGGCACAATCTTCAGCTTCATCCCATAGTTTAAGCCTGTTTTCCAGAATTTCCAAATCAGGATTATTAATTCTGCTGTAAATCAATCCCATTTCTTCTCCGGGACCTGCCTCTCTTAGTCCATAGGCCATTTCAAAAAAAGATTTTCCTTCTTCAGCACTTCTAAAGACAAAAGTCGAAGTTTGAAAAATAGGACTTTTCAAAGCACCTTCAGAAAGTTCCGGCTTATATCCGTAAGACATCATCAAACTTTCAGGCTTCATTTTTTTTTTCGTCATTTTTTTTAATTTTAAAACAATATTTGTATTTTACATCTATTGTTTAATTAAGAATAAGGATTTTTAATTAAACAATTCAGAGATAATCTGAAATTGAATATTAATTTTTTACTGAACTTATCAATTGAGCGAAATTTAGATAAAAATTTAATACTAAACAAGAAAAATAATATTAGAATAAAATTTATGAGTGATTTTAATGTATTTGGAGAGAAATTATTGGCATGTAGTTATAGTCCATTGACCGGGTTTAATAGGAATGGAAATTGTGATTCATATCCTGAGGATAAAGCCAAACATCTAGTTTGCGTTGAAATTTCTGATGAGTTTTTAGAATTTTCATATGAAATGGGCAATGATTTAAAATCCCCTGAACCCGAGTATGACTTCCCGGGTTTAAAAGCCGGAGACTTTTGGTGTGTATGCGCGAAAAGGTGGTTGGAAGCTCACGAAGCAGGAGTTGCACCAAAAGTGAAGTTAGAGTCTACAAATGAAAATATACTGGAATTAATTTCCATAGATTTACTGATAAAGTACGCCTACCGAAAAGAAACAACAAATTAGATTTGATATCTATGTAATAATGATTGATTTTCTTTCAAAAAAAAACTTGACAAGATGAGTTTTGGAGTTTATTTTTGCATTATAACTTAATAAAATTAAAATCATGCAAAAACTAAAATTGTTAATGGCTGCGATAATCGTATTAGCCATGACAGGACTAAGCGTCCAACAAGCAAATGCTACAGGAAGCGTCTATGCAGGTGATGTAGCCTTATTTGAAATAGGAACTCTGGGGGACGGATCTCCTGTTACCGACCCTACTCGTACTGACCCGGATGCAGCTCTTGGTGAGCCGGTCGGTGATAACTCACCTGGTTCTTTTGTTTCTATTGGGTTCGGAGGAATACTGGTTCTGGAGTTTTCTGATAAAGTTGCCAACAATGCCGGCGATGATTTCAGAATTGTTGAGGTTACCAATGGTAATCCGGATTGTTCAGGATATCCTGAAAGAGCTGAGATATGGGTTTCACAGGATAATGTAGATTTTTACTTTATCGAAGAAATATGCTTAGATGCAGACCTCGATATAAGCAATGCTCAGGGATTATCTGAACCATTGAGCTGGATTAAATTTGTAAAAATTATTGATGTAACAGATGCAAGTGAATTTTCTCAGTCTCCATCGCTATTAGATGGTTATGATGTTGACGGTATCGTAGGTTTTGCTATTTACGAAGAGCCTAAAGTAGGTGAAGAGTGCTTTATAGCTGAAGTCGTAGAATTTAATCCCGGGTTTGCTAAGTATCCACCTAACAATAATGAGGTTTTGGCGGACAGACTAGATACAGATGCTGTTTTGGGTGAGCCTTCAAGAAACAATGCTGCCGGTGAATTTATTTCTTTAGGCTTTGGAGGAGATGTAACAGTAAAGTTTGGTGATAAAATTAAACTGATTGAAGGAGAAGATGATGTTATAATCTGGGAAACCAGCTTTGGAGATCCTTCATGTTCTGCTTATCCTGAAACTGCTGATGTGTATGTTTCTCAAAATGGTACTGATTTTTACTTTGTAACAGATATCTGTTTAACAGTTTCACTAGACCTGAATCAGGGTGATGTTCCTGCCGGTTGGGAATGGATACAGTATATAAAGCTAGTAGACACAAGTAACCCGAACTCTTTTTCAACTAGTCCCAATTCAGATGGTTATGATTTAGACGGTATTGAGTGCCTGAATGGTTTTTATGTAGAAGAAGATCCTAAAGAACCAGAGCCGGAACCTGACTATTCTTGTGGAAAGAAAGGAAACAAAACTTTAGTATGTCACAGACCTCCGGGACAAGGTGGAAATAAAGAATTAACACTTTGTGTTGGGACTCCTGCTGTTCCTGCTTTTTTAGCAATTGGTGGTTCAATTGGTCCATGTAACAATACAAACAGAATAGCACCTCAGGAAGCAGAAAAGTTGATTAAGGAATTACCGGGAGAGCCTGTAGTAATAGATAATATGGTTGCAGCATATCCGAACCCTTTCAGAGAAACTGTAAATATCGTATATGTAGTGCCTGCACCGGGTAACAGTGAAATGCATATTTTAGATATAAACGGCAGAACTGTTAAGTCAAATATGTATACTCACACGAGAGACAACTTATTAAATGATGTTTCAGTTGATTTATCTAATCATGCTCCGGGCATTTATTTAGTAAAAATTGTAACAGAAGATGATGTGTTCACGTACAAAATACAAAGCGTACGTTAATCATAATCATTTTTTTAATCGAAAAAGGTGGCAGGCAATTTATTTGTCTGCCATTTTTTTTTGCAGTGTATTCAGAATTAGATTTGCCGCATTTTCAGAAGCTCCGCTGCCACCAAGTTTTTTTCGTAAAATGTCATACTCATTTGTTATTGATTCCCGCTTTTCTTTTGTTAAAATTTGATTAAGATGTTTGATTAAGTTTTCCTTTGTAAAATCATCTTGTATCAATTCTTTTACGACTTCCTTTTCCAGAATTAAATTCACCAGAGAGATAAATGGCACGTTTACCAATTTTTTCCCTATCCAAAAAGATACCGGATTTCCTTTGTAAACTACTATTTGAGGTACATTCAACAAAGCTGTTTCTAAAGTTGCTGTACCCGAAGTTACAATGGCTGCTTTACTTTCCTTAAGCAGGCTGTATGTATCTCCGGTTTTAATTTCTATAGCTTTGTCTTTTATTATTTTTTTGTAAAACGCAGATTCAATATTTGAAATGGCAGCTAAGGAAAAAGTATAATCAGGAAAATGTTCTGTTAACTCACACATAAGTGGAAGGGTTTTCTGAATCTCCTGTTTTCTGCTGCCGGGGAGAAGAGCAATTCTTTTATTTTGATTTTCTATATGATGCGCGTTTTTGATTTCCGGAATATCGAGCAGTGGATGACCAACAAAGTGAGCTTCCGTATCATATTTTTTATAAAAGGCCTTTTCAAAAGGAAGAATGACCATCATCAAATCTACATACTTTTTTATGGAATGAACTCTGGAAGCATTCCATGCCCAAAGTTGCGGAGAAATATAATAGAAGGTGTTTATCTTATGATTGTTAAGAAATTTCAACAGTCTCATATTAAATCCCGGATAGTCTATTAGAATGACAGCATCGGGTTGATATGCCAGTATATCTTTTTTACACTCAGAGAAATTATTGAGTATAACCGGCAGGTTTTTTAAAACTTCCCAAAAGCCCATAAAGGCAAGGTCTTTATAATCTTTAACTAAGGTTGCTCCGGCAGCTTTCATTTTTTCACCACCCCAACAACGAAAATCACAGTTTGGGTAAAGCTCTTTTAAGGCTTTAATCAGGTTTGACCCGTGTAAATCTCCGGAGGCCTCACCGGCAATTAAATATAGCTTTATCTGACCGGTTTCAGCCATACAGGGATTAAATAAATTTTAAAATAAGAACAATAACTACGAGAAAAAACATAGATGCTATAACTCCTCTGGCCATTTTAAAAAATTTAAGCCAATACAACAGAAAAAAAACAAGCAGGTTTAAAATAGCGCCTAAACTAATTATTGGTCCTGTAATTCTGCTGTCCCATATTGTTTGGTAATATTCTAAAACACCCATATAAGAAAAACGGGACAGATAAATCAATAAGGTCCCGGCAAAAGCACCAATTAAACCTAAAGCAAATCCTATGTAAACACTATCTTTAACTTTCATTTATGTTCCAGTTTTCATTAATGTAACGAATGGTATGATGAGCTGTTAAATCAAACTGCACAGGGACTATGGAAACATAATTATTTTCTAACGCCCATTCATCCGTATCCTTTCCTTTGTCGTAATTTACAAATTTACCACTTAACCAAAAGTAATTTTTCCCTCTGGGATCTTGTCTTTCGTCATAATCTTCTTCCCATTTTGCCACCGCCTGTCTGACAACTTTCATGCCTTTAATCTCATTTGCAGGAATGGCAGGTATGTTTACATTAAGTAGTGTCCCATCCGGTATTCCGGCCTTGAGCATATTTTCAGCAATCAATTTAGCATATTTTTTGGAGCCTTCAAAATCAGCTTCAAAACTATAATCCAATAATGAGAATCCGACAGCTTTGATGCCTTCAATCGAAGCCTCTACAGCGGCGGACATAGTTCCGGAATAGATAACGTTAATCGAAGAGTTTGAACCATGGTTTACTCCGGAAACACATAAGTCCGGGTTTCCTTTTAGAATTTTATCCTTAGCCAGTTTAACACAATCAACGGGAGTGCCACTGCATTGGTATGCAGCTTTCACATTTTTAAAAATATCCACTTTTTCAATTCGAAGCGGGTCGTTAAGGGTTATCGCATGCCCCATGCCGGATTGAGGTTTGTCAGGTGCAACTACAACTACATCACCTATTTCAGACATTGCATCAATCAAAGCGCGTATACCGGGTGCAGTAATTCCGTCATCGTTTGTTACGAGAATAAGAGGTTTTTTCTTAGGCATTTTTATTTTTTTTCTAACTCAGTAAAATAATGGTAAAAATAGGGTATTGTTTCAATTCCTTTATAAAAGTTAAACAGTTCAAAATGTTCATTAGGCGAATGGATAGCATCTGTATCTAATCCAAATCCGAGTAAGACTGTTTTTGTTTTCAACACTTCTTCAAACAGGGCTACAATAGGAATACTGCCACCGCTTCTTAACGGAATTGGCTTTTTCCCAAATGTTTTCTCCATAGCCATGCTGGCAGCTTTGTATGCATTTGAGTCAGTAGGAGTAACAACGGGAATTCCTCCGTGATGTTCTATAGCTTCAACTTTTACGGACTCCGGAGCTACTTTTTCTATATATTCTTTAAAAAGTTTGGCAATGACTTCCGGTTTTTGATTGGGTACCAGTCGCATTGAGATTTTCGCTCCGGCTTTGGAAGGTAATACCGTTTTAGCTCCTTCTCCCTGATATCCACCCCAGATACCGTTCACATCTAAAGTTGGCCTTACTGATGCTCTTTCAAGTGTAGAAAAATCAATTTCTCCTTCTATGTCAGCAATCCCAATATGTTTCTTATAGTTTTCAATACTAAAAGGTACTCTTTTAAATTCATTTCTTTCCTCTTCGCTGAGGCTCAGTACATCATCATAAAAACCGGGAATAGTTACTTTTTTATTCTCATCCATTAAACCGGAAATAATATTTGCCAATACGTTTATCGGATTAGCCACTGCACCACCATAAATACCGGAATGCAAATCTCTGTTTGGTCCTGTAACTAATACTTCAAAATAGCACAAACCTCTCAGGCCGGTAGTAATCGACGGAGTATCTTTACTAAGCATGGCTGTATCAGAAATTAAAATAACATCTGAAGCCAATTTATCTTTGTATTGCCGGGTAAATTTCTCAAGATTTGGAGACCCTACTTCCTCTTCACCTTCAATTATAAATTTCACGTTGCAAGGCAGACTGTCGTTATGTTGCATTAGCTCAAAAGCTTTTATGTGCATATACATTTGTCCTTTATCATCACTTGCACCACGGGCAAAAATTTTACCGTCTTTAATAACGGGTTCAAAAGGAGGGCTATCCCAAAGTTCATAAGGGTCGGGAGGTTGGACATCATAATGGCCGTAAACTAAGATAGTGGGCAAGCTGCTATCGATAATTTTTTCTCCGTAAACCACCGGATAACCTTCTGTTGGGATAACTTCTGTATTCTCCATTCCGGCATCTTCCATTTTTGTTTTCACAAACTCCGCAGCCTCAAAAACTTCATCTTTAAACCTTTTGTCTGCACTGATGCTGGAAATTTTTAATAAGCTGATTAGCTCTTCTAAATATTTATCTTTATTTTTTTCAAAATAATCGGTTGGGAATTGCATATAGAATATTTTTATGGCATTAAATAGGCAAAGTTATTTTATTTTTGCTTACTTTATGCCTGTTATCAAAAAATAACGATAGACAATAAGCTGAAAATAAATCAAGAGGTTTAAAGTGTACGGAGTGTTTTTGTATGCTTCAAAGAAAAATAATATCACAAGATGGCAGATGCTTTTAGAGAGTTTGGATTAGAAGAAATGGTTTTGGAGGGAATATCTTCAATGGCTTTTAAGGAGCCGACACCTATTCAGAAATTGGCTATACCGAAAATAATGGCCGGTAAGGATTTGATAGCCTGTGCACAGACAGGTACGGGAAAAACCGGTGCGTTTGTTATTCCGGTTTTAAACCACTTATTTAAAAATAAAGGAAACGGAGTGCGGTGTTTGGTTATAGTGCCGACAAGGGAATTGGCTAAACAGATAGATCAGCAGGTTGAGGCTTTGAGTTATTTTACGAATGTGGTTTCATTGCCGATATACGGTGGGAGTATTTCTTCAGATTGGGAAATGCAAAAGAAGGCTATTACCAGAGGAGCTGATATTTTAATAGCGACACCCGGAAGGATTTTGACGCACTTAAATATGGGCTACGTTGACTTGTCGCATCTGGAGTATTTTATTTTGGATGAAGCCGATAAAATGCTGGATATGGGATTCCAGGAAGATATAGTAAAGGTGATTAATAAACTGCCGGAAAAGCGTCAAAACTTAATGTTTTCAGCTACTATGCCTCCAAAAATCCGGGTTTTAGCAAAAAAAATGCTACAGAACCCTGAAGAGATAAGCATAATGCCTTCCAGAGTAGCAAAAGGTGTTGAACAACAAGTTTATTTTGTGCATGACAGGGATAAGGAAACACTGCTTAAAAATTTGTTGGATGTCAGCTCTTTGGAAAGGATGATAATTTTTGCTTCCAGCAGACAAAAAGTTATTAATTTGGGTAGAATGTTACAAAAGGCCAGATTTGAAACAGCTGCAATACATTCTGATTTGGATCAGCCTGAGCGGGAAGCCAATTTGCGAAAGTTCAAAAATAAAGAAATCAGGGCCTTAGTAGCGACAGACATATTGAGCCGCGGAATTGATGTGGAAGGTGTCAGTCATGTGATTAATTTCGATATGCCGGGCGACCCGGAAGATTATATTCACCGTATCGGCCGTACTGCCAGAGCTGAGCGTACCGGTATAGCCATTAGTTTTGCCTGTGAAAGTGATTTTCATAAATTCAGAAATATTGAAAAATTTGTGGAGCAGGACATACTGATTCAAAAGTTGCCGGAAAGCATTAAAGATGCACCGGATTACAATGGGTTTAAGAGCAGAGGAAAAAGAAATTTTAAAAGTCAGCCATTCCGTAGCAAGCCAAGAAATCCCCGTCGCAGAGATAACTAAGAACTTTTTTTAATTATCGGTTTGAATAGCTTCTAAAGAGAAATCACGGGTTAAAAAATTTGTGAGAGATGATTCTTTAAGCCATTCTGATTCTTCCTCTTTTTTGAGGATTACCGGCATTCTTTTTTTTGAGTTGTGAATGACGCTCATTTGTTCATTGGCCTCAGTGGTAACAATTGTAAAGCTTTCAATAACTTCGCCGCTTTCTTTTTCAACCCATTCAGACCAAAGGCCGGCTAAGCAAAAAATATCTTCTCCGGGCAGCTGAATTAAGTATTTTTGTTTTTTCTTTCCACGACTGTCTAACCACTGCCATTCATAGAATCCGTTTACAATAACCAGACATCTTTTTTGAACCGATTGCCTGAACGCCGGTTTTTTTCTAATGCTTTCTATTCTTGCATTCAGTGTATATTTTCTAATACTTTCATCTTTCGCCCAAAAGGGAATTAACCCCCAGTTAAATAATTGGATACTTTTTTGATCCTCATTTGTGATTACAGGGAGACGGGGGTGGGCAAAACCATTTATATGTTCGCTTTGGATAAATGAATCGGGGTCTTCAAAGTTTGCATTAAATCGATTTTCAATTTTAACAGCTTCCTTGCTAAGGCGAATATGAAAACACATCAGTAATCTGTTTTTTTAAAGAGCATGTATTGTAATAATTTCATTTAGCTTAGTTGTGTATCGAGGTGAAAGTTTCTCCTGTCGCATTTTCCACATTCTACCGCTTCCCTGAGCAGCAAGTTTTACTTTTTCCTGTCCGATAGTTGTGTTTAAAAAATCAACGGCCTTCATTAGCGCATCATGTCTGGGGTTTGAGTTTTCGAAAAGACTCAGTTGACGATTGTCAGCCGGTTTTATGTCCATCACGATTACTCCGGCTTTTTTATAAGCATAGCCTTTCCGGAAAATTTGCTTGAGCCCCAAAACAGCAAACTTACTAAGTTCAATGCTTGAGTTGGTCGGAAAGGGGAGTTGAACAACTATGTTTCGGCTGTATTGAGGCAAATCCTTTCGATGACTGTTTGTATGTATAAAGACCATTAATGCATTACAGGTCGACTGTTGACGCCTTAATTTTTCACCACAGCTTACGGCAAAGGTTGTGACCCTTTCTTTTACATAAGTGAAATCATCATAGTTTTTATCAAAAGAGCGGGTTGTGGCAATATTTTTTTTAGCTTGTACTCCTTCCAGGTCTAAGATAGCTTTGCCGGATAAGTCATGTTTCAGGCGGAGTCCGACTACAGACATATTTCTTTTTACCCAGTCATCCGGTTGTTGTATAAAATCTAAGGCTGTGTGGATGCCATTGTGTTCCAGTTTGTTTGCATATCGCCTGCCTATCCCCCAAACCTTGCTGACAGGCAGCCATTTGAGCGCTTTTCTTTGTTTTTCTTCATTGTCAATGATGTAGACATTGTTGAGTTGTTTGCTGAATTTTTTGGCTATTTTGTTGGCAGTTTTTGCTAAAGATTTGGTAGGGGCTATGCCTACGCTTATAGGGATGCCGGTGCATTTAAAAACATAGTTTCTGATTTTTTCGGCATGTTTTTGATAATCAAGATGAGGGGCTTGCCCGAATTTTAAAAAAGCTTCATCGATGCTGTAGATTTCTATTTCCGGAGCAAATTCTGCCAGGAGGTTCATGACCCGGGCGCTCATATCTCCGTATAAGGCGTAATTAGATGAAAATACGTGGATATTATGTTTTTTAAAAAGTGTTTCATACTTATGTGCGGGCGCTCCCATTGGAATGCCTGCGGCTTTGGCTTCTTCACTGCGCGCAATTACACAGCCGTCATTATTTGACAGGACAACTACGGGCTTTTCGTTTAGGTTTGGACGAAATACCCGCTCGCAGGAGGCGTAAAAATTATTGCAGTCAACTAATGCAAACATTAAATTGTTTTTATGATGTGTTTAACAACTCCCCAAACAATAAATTCATTTTCTTCTGTGACCTTAAGAGGTTTAAAGTCTTCATTCTCAGGTAGTAACCAGCAGCAATCCTTTTCTATTTTGATGCGCTTAATAGTAAACTCCCCGTCAATGAAGCAAACGGCTATTTTGCCATTATTTACCTCCAGGCTACGGTCAATTACCAGTAAATCTCCGTCTTCGATGCCGGCACCTTTCATTGAATCGCCTTTTACCCTTCCGTAAAAAGTAGAAGAAGGGTTTTTTATCAATTCTTTGTTCAGATCTATTGAAATATCCAAAAAGTCATCTGCCGGAGATGGGAAACCTGCTTTTATTCCGCTTTCTGCATAGGGTCGTTGTAAAAAACTTTCCGTAGATGCGGAGTAAATATCAATTTTGGGTGCTTTATGGAGGTTAACGAGTTTCAATAGGTGATTTTTATGCAAAATTAGTAAATGCTGTTGTACTAAATTAAACACTTTTCAGCACATTATAGACAGTCTTGAGTTTTACTTGTTCAAACTTTTATTTTACTAAATTTTACTTTTGATTTTGAGTTGTTTGTAAACTTAACTTAGTGTGTGGTAAAATCATAGAAATCCGTATTGACCTTTCTATCCGTGTTGCCCTATGCGCAGTAGAGACGTTGCATGCAACGTCTCTACTGCAACACAATCCCACGCGTTGCCCGCGACATCGAATCCGGTAAAAATCAATTTGGTCTACAATCAAAAAATTTGGCATCCATTGTTCGTGGATTCAAATCGGCCGTAACCATTTAGACGAGAATTATTGAACCTGATTTCGCATGGCAATCCCGATTTCATGACCACATTATTCGCGATAAAACATCCTATTATCACATTGTAAAACACATAAAAAACAATCCCGCTAATTGGGCAGAGGATAGATTTAACCTTTCTAATCAGAATAACAAACAAATAAAAAAATAGGATAGAAACTTTACTGCCTTTTGTTTTGAAGAACGGTAAAAAGAAAACGGCAAGAATAGAAAAATTTATTCCGGATTTTTTTTGAATAACCCTAACTGTTTGTAATGCCCTCACTCGGACAAGATATAATATGTTGTAGGTGGTTGGTGGAATAACACCAACCACGGCGGGAAAATGGTATATAAAACACCGGTCATTCCGGCAGATGTTGACCCCCTAATTTTTATATCAATACAACTCACCCCCTTCCATTATGGAGTTCTTTCTGCATCAATAAATAAACGGATTTCTGCTTGTATGTCTTAACCTTAAAATGTAAATAAACTCAGTCTGTACTTTGTAAGAAATGCGATAACTGTAAATTTCATAAGCTTTGTAACTCCCATCATTATTTATTTTAAAACGGTCTATAGGATGTATATCAGGATAAAAAGCGAGTGCACGTGTAGAATCTAATATTGACTTAATTACTTTCTCAGCTTCGTTCATGTTATCCCCAGCAATAAATGTAAAAATTTCTTTGAGAGCTTCTTTAGCTTTTGTATCCCAAACAATTTTTAATCCTTTTTTTTCCATTTTTTTGCTTCTTCCTCTAATACATCTTGTGTAGTGAATTTACCGGAAGTGATGCGATTTTCAGCTTCGTCAATTTCATTATTATAAGTATCAGATGCGTGTTTTGACAACAACTTTTTTACTTCAGCCAATAAGGTTTCATCATTGGTTTGCAACAGTTGCTGCATCAACTCTAATTTAATTGCTTTAACATCCATAAAGGAAATTTTAAATTATAAAACGTAAATGTACTGTCAAAAGTTTGATATCCAATGTCCATTTCAAAAAAGTGGCTTTTGCTTATCATTTTTCATGAATTTAATAGGCATTTTAAAACACTGTCCTGTTCGTATTACCCAAACTCATACGAACAAGACATGATAAGGGGTAAAAAAATCATAGTGCAAAGAATTTTATGAATTCTAACCCCCTTTGTTCGTAGTTTCATCTCAAAAAAATGCAGCTGTCCGTAGTTTTTTTACTACGGACTTGGGTATTTAGCAACCCAATTTTTTCTGTCGTAGGATCCTCTAATGCAATTATTGGAATTGAGGATAATGAATATAATAAACAACAACGTGAATCACATTGTAGAGACGCAATGCATTGCGTCTCTACACAATCCAACGCGTTCCCCGCGTCATCGAAACCATCAAAAAACCAATTTGGTCCACAATCAAAAAAAAAAATTAGCATCCATTGTTCGTGGATTCAAATCGGCCGTAACAATACAGGCGAGAATTATTGAACCTGATTTCGCAAGGCAATCCCGATTTCATGACCATATTATTCGCGATAAAATATCCTATTGTCGGTTTGCACAATACATAAAAAACAACCCCGCTAATTGGGCAGAGGATAGCTTTAACCCTTCTAATCAAAACAACAAATAAATAAAAAAATAGGATAGAAACTTTACTGCCTTTTGTTTTGAAGAACGGTAAAAAGAAAACGGCAAAAAGGAAAATTTTATGCCGGATTTTTTTTGAATAACCCTAACTGTTTGTAATGCCCTCACTATGAATAAGACATAATATGTTAAAGGTGGTTGGTGGAATAACACCAACCACGGCGGGAAAATAACAAGATTAAATTGCTTTGCTTTACTTCTCTAACACTCTCTCCATAATACCCTCACGGCACGCCCAAAAACGAAAACCACATTTAACAATCCACAAAACCCTGCATAGTACATAATCAATCTAAAATAAGTTGAGGCTGCATTAGCCTTATAATTGTCGCTAATCATAACACTAAAAATGTTTAAACCCTCAATAGCGATTAACAAAAGTTAAAATATGTAGTTATAAAGAATATAAAAATATAAATATGCTACATATTTGACAAAAAAAATATATTTTTGTGTTAAGAGGTTTGTTTAAATTGAGAACAGAAAACTAACTGCTCTGCAGATTTCTGAATTGAATAGTGAGTACTCATAAAAAAACAAGAATATATGGAAGGTGTTATAGAAGAAACAAAAATTGCGGCAATAGCAGCCCGTTTTATTAATAGTACCGGCCGACATGTTTTTCTTACAGGTAAGGCCGGAACGGGTAAGACTACTTTTTTAAAGCAAATTGTACATAAAACATACAAAAAAACTATTATCGTTGCCCCAACCGGTATAGCAGCTTTAAATGCCGGTGGAGTGACGATTCATTCACTTTTTCAATTGCCTTTAGGTGCTTTTCTGCCGGTAGACAATCAATTTGCTTTTAATGAAAATATTAAAATTAACACACCCTCAGGCTTACACAGAAACCACCGAATGCAAAGCAAAAAGAGGAGAATGCTGCAAGAGCTTGAATTGCTTATAATTGATGAGGTGAGTATGCTGAGAGCAGATTTGTTGGATGCTATAGATGCTGTCTTGAGAAGAGTTCGTAGAAAAAATACTTTGCCTTTCGGAGGTGTTCAGGTTTTGTTTATTGGAGATTTATTGCAACTGCCACCTGTAATTCAAAATGAAGAATGGGAAATTCTAAAAAACTATTACGATACATTGTATTTTTTTGATGCACTGGCATTAAAAAAAGACCCTCCGGTATATATTGAGCTCGATAAAATTTTCCGGCAAGCAGATGAAACTTTTATTCGTATACTGAATAATCTGCGTAATAATGAAGTTACGGAAGATGATTACGAAATTCTTAACAGTCATTACCGACCGGATTTTAAGCCCGCTAAAAATGAACATTATATTCAGCTGACTACACACAATGCAAAGGCCGACAATTTAAACCGGATTTCATTAAAAGAAATAAACCAACCGTCTTTTTTTTATAAAGCTTCAATCACCGGTGAATTTAGCGAATATGCTTACCCGGTGGAGGAAAATCTGGAGCTCAAAGAAGGTGCTCAGGTTATGTTTATTAAAAATGACCCTTCCGGACAAGGCAAATTTTACAATGGCAAGATAGGAACTATAGCATCATTAGATAGTTCTGAAATTTATGTAAAATTTAATGACGGAACAGATCCGGTAGTTGTAGAAAAGTATAGCTGGGAAAATATTCGTTATTCAATGAATCAGACTACTAACGAAATTGAAGAAGAAGTGAAAGGTACATTTTCACAATTTCCCATAAAATTAGCCTGGGCAATTACCATCCACAAAAGTCAGGGGCTTACTTTTGAAAAGGCTATAATAGATATAGGCCGAGCTTTTGCTCCCGGACAAGTATACGTGGCTTTGTCAAGATTGCGTTCACTTTCGGGACTGGTTTTGTCTACACCTGTAAATTACAACAGTCTGCAGATTGATGATAATATAAAAAAGTATTCAGAGGAAAAGCCCAGTGAGAAACAGTTGAACCACATTTTTAAAGAATCTACTGATGCTTTTTTTCAAAAATACATACTTCAGTGTTTTGATTTTTCTGAACTGAGCTTTGCGGTTAACCAACATGCACAATCTTATGATAAAGAAGCTAATCGTTCAGTAAAACAAGATTTTCATGAATGGGCATTAAACCTGCAAGCTGAATTGAGAGAAGAAGTAAAGGTTGCCAATAAGTTTAAAAGGCAATTGGAAAATATTTTTACTGAGGATAATTATTTACCATTATTAACAGAAAGAGTTTCGGCCGCCTACAACCATTTTACAGGAGTTTTAAACAGCTTTTCAGCTAAAATTAAAGACCATATCAATTCGCTGAAAAACAAAGCCCGGGTAAAAAGCTATCTGAACGAGCTAAAAGAGCTGGATGCCGTTTTTTATAAGCAACACCAATCTGTTCACAAAGCTTTATCTATGTGCAAGACTATAAGTACTAATCATCAACCGGATAATGAATCGATACATACCCGTGAACTGGATGAAAATCGAAAGAAATCAGAGGTGAAAATTAAATCCGGAAAACCTAAAAAAGGAGAGAGCCGGGAATTAAGTTTCAATTTATATAAGTCAAATAATTCAATTGAAGAAACAGCTAAAGAACGAGGGCTTGCCATTACAACTATAGAAGGCCACCTTTCTTATTACGTAAGCGAAGGTAAACTTGATGTACTTGATTTTTTATCAAAAGAAAAGCTAAACAATATCCTCAAAGCCTCTGAGACCTTAGAAACGGAGATGCTCAATGAGATTAAGCAACATTTAGGCGATGAATACACATATACGGATTTGCGTTTTGCTATAGCATATAAAAAAACAGCATCAAACTAAAATGTTAAATGCTGTCTAAATATTCATCGAAAAATTTGTGGAGAATGCCGGATTCGAACCGGCGGCCTCTTGCATGCCATGCAAGCGCTCTAGCCAACTGAGCTAATCCCCCTGGCGAATGCAAAAATAAATAATTCAGGCATAGAATTCCCTTTTTTTGTAAAAATCATTTTATTTACCATTCTTTTGGATTGTCTTTCCATTTTTTTAAATATGCTGCATCGGTTTCTGTTAAATAGTTCATAGTCGTAGCCACCCTAAGCAGTATGTCATAATTTGTCAAACTGTAATATGGAATCCCGGCTTTTTTAAATAGCTCCCCGGCATCATTAAATCCGTAAGTAAAAATAGATGCTAACCCAACAACGTCTGCACCACTTTCTAATAATGCCTTAACAGCATTAAAGCTGCTTTTTCCGGTTGAAACCAAGTCTTCAATAACAAATACTTTTTTGCCTTCTTTCAATTCACCTTCAATTTGGTTTTTAAGTCCATGGCCTTTGGGTTCAGGACGCACATAGCAAAAAGGCAATTGCAGTTTTTCCGCTACCAATAATCCGTGCGCAATTCCTCCGGTAGCAACTCCCGCAATCACATCCGGTGAAGATTCGGAGGATTGTATAATTTCAGAAAAGTTTTTAGCAATCATCTCTCTCAGTTCAGGATAAGCTAACGTTTTTCGATTGTCACAATAAATAGGACTTTTAAGCCCGGAGGCCCAGATGAAAGGCTTGTTTACAGAAAGTTCAACAGCTTTAATTTTTAATAACTCAGCCGCAATTTCTTTTTCTTTCTTTTCTATATCACTCATCAATCTGTATATTTTTATAACTTAGCTAATTTGAAATTCAGATTATGCAAAAGTATGAAATCTTTCATGGTCATACACGATTTGTTCTATGCACTGAGGAAATATTCAGGGGTTTAGATGCAGAGACTAACAGGCAGAGTTCTTTGTTTAGCATGGATAAAGCAAATGCCTTTTTTTCTACAGAAAACAATGTCGTTAATGATTACGTGCTGATAAGTGAAAATCCTGAACGCGATTGGAATTTATTGGTAAAAGAACTTTTTAAAGTTATAGAAGCGGCCGGAGGTTTAGTGAAAAACAGTAAAGATGAAATTCTTTTAATTTTTCGATTGGGCTGTTGGGATTTGCCTAAAGGGAAAATAGATCCGGGTGAAACTGACAGGGACGCTGCAATCCGGGAAGTAGAGGAAGAGACAGGGGCAAAGATTAAAAATTTAAAGCAGTTATTTGCTACAACTTATCATACATACAGACTCAATGGGGATTTAATTCTAAAAAAATCACTCTGGTACTTAATGGAAGCTGAAGACCTGGAGGAATTGATACCCCAAACTGCTGAAAATATTGATGTGGCTTGTTGGTGTCCTCCGGAAAAAATTCAGGAAAAGTATAATAATATGTACCCTTCGGTTAAAACAGTTTTGGAAAAATACTTTGATTAATGCAATAAATTGGATTTTTTCTTTGTTATTTTTTAAATAATAACTACTTTTGCATTTCAAAATTTAGTAAAAAGATGAGAAAAGAAATACATCCGGAAAATTACAGATTAGTTGTCTTCAAAGATATTTCTTGTGGAGAAGCTTTTTTATCACGTTCAACTGCTCCTTCGAGAGAAACAGTTACCTGGGAAGATGGAAATGAGTATCCATTGATTAAATTAGATATTTCTAATAAGTCGCACCCTTTTTATACCGGTAAGATGAAGTTTGTTGATACTGCCGGAAGAATTGAAAAATTCCAAAAGAAATATTCCAAGAAGTAATTCTTTCAAAATATTTATATCAAAGCCTCTTTTTTAAAAGGGGCTTTTTTTTTGCTGTTATTTTTTAAAAGAATACAAAGATTTCATTACTATTGAAACATAATTAAGAATGTTTATTTTAGCATGCTGAAAGAATGCATATTCGATATTAAAACCAATCTATGAAACAGCTTTTATTATTTGATGGAACTGAGAGAAAAAAGCTACTGCCCTTTACTTTTGCGCGTTCAGTATCAAGCATCAGAACCGGTATATATACCATAAAGGAAAAGTGGGAAAAAATCAGTAATGTGGAGGTTTTTACAAAAACAGAAGATTATCTGCAAAACAAATATCCATTAAATCTAAAAGGTGAGACTCTTTATATAAACGGCAGTATTTTACCCGATAAATCTCTCTGGGATTCAATTCAGCAACTGGATTTGTATGAGGGCATAATGATTAATAATGAAAAATTAATCTTCCTTACAGACAATCATGATTCAAATATTGAAAGCATTAAAAATTGGAAAAACTATACTTCTCCGGTTTTAAAAATTGAAAATTTATGGGATATTTTCGTGCTTAATGGAAAAGCCATTGAACAAGATATATCTTTATTTCATCAGAATTTCAGTGAAAATAATTTGCCCGGCGTTCAGCTAAGCGGAAAACATCCATTAATAGTAGAAGAGGGTGGAATTGTAAGAGCATTTTCCATTAATACAGAGGCGGGGCCGGTTTTTATAGGGAAAAATGCAGAAATAATGGAAGGTGCGCTTATTCGCGGTCCATTTGCCTTGCTAGAAAAGGCTGTTGTGAAAATGGGTGCAAAAATTTATGGAGCAACTACTGTGGGCCCGCATTCTAAAGTAGGGGGAGAGTTAAACAATGTGATAATACAGGCTTATTCAAATAAAGCACACGACGGGTTTTTAGGAAATTCCGTCATTGGAGAATGGTGTAATTTGGGTGCAGATACAAATTGTTCAAATTTGAAAAATAATTACGGAAACGTGAGTATATGGTCATATGAGGAGAAAAAAATGATTGATACAAAAATGCAGTTTTGCGGATTATTTATGGGAGACCATTCCAAATGCGGCATAAATACTATGTTCAATACCGGTACTGTTGTAGGTTTTTCGGCAAATATTTTTGGCGGAGGATTCCCGGAGAAGTTTTTACCCTCATATTCTTGGGGTGGAATAGGAGGATTTTCAGAGTATAATCCTGAAAAAGCCTTTGAAACCATGAAAATAGTTATGAGTAGAAGAAATATAAGCTTCACAGAATCAGATAAAGACATTTTTTTAAATATATTTGAGCAAACAAAAATAAATAGGAGCTAAATTAATTTTATGCGAAAAAAGATACTTGCGGCAAACTGGAAAATGAATTTGTTGAAAAAACAGGCAGTGAATTTCATAGAAGATTTTCTGAAAGATGAAAACAGCAATTTGATAAAAGGGGAAATAGTAATTTTTCCGGCTTTTCCATATATAGACTCATTGAGCAAACAATGCGCCGGTTCCGGGCTGAAAATCGGAGCTCAGAATATTGCTTCTTTTAAATCCGGTGCTTATACGGGAGAAGTTTCAGCAGAAATGTTAAAAGATTCAGGTGCTGAATATGTCTTAATCGGTCATTCAGAACGAAGATCTCTTTTTCATGAAAAAAGTGAAGATCTTATACAGAAGATTCAACAGGCAATTACAAACAATTTAAAAGTAATTTTTTGTTTTGGAGAACAAAAGGATGAAAGAGAAAAATCCGTACATTTCGATATAGTAGCCGAACAACTGAAATCAGTTTTGTCGAATTTTGAAGGTGAAGAAGTAGCTGATTTTGTATTGGCCTATGAGCCGGTTTGGGCTATAGGTACAGGATTGACAGCTTCTCCCGCGCAAGCCGGTGAAATGCATACTTTCATAAGAAAATGGCTGATGCAAACATATGGCAATGCAGTATCTGAAAATGTTTCTATACTTTATGGAGGAAGTTGCAAACCGGATAATGCTGAATCTTTATTTAGTCAAAAAGATGTAGACGGTGGTTTGATTGGCGGGGCTTCTTTAAAGGCAGAAAGCTTTATTGCTTTAAAAAATATTCTATTTCAAAAGAAGGAAGCATAATCCCTATATGAAATGAGAAAACCATCCTATATAGTTGTTTTTAAGCCTGTCTCAGATGAACAATCTGAAGTTTTAGCAGCCTTTTGTTTCGAGTGTGGGGCAGAGGGTGTATCAGAAGATGAAGATACATTAACTGCCAGCTTTCCTGAACATCCCGAAAATATAAATGAATGGGATATGGTTCTTTCTTTTTGTGAAGAGAATAATATTCCAATAACTGTTCGAAAACAAGAATGGGTAAACTGGAATGCTGAATGGGAGAAAAATTTTCAGGCGATTGATATAGGAAAGAATATTCACGTTAGGGCTCCTTTTCATAATCATTCTCAAAAGCACTTTGACATAGTTATAGAACCTAAAATGGCTTTTGGAACAGGTCATCATGCTACAACGGCTATGGTCATGAAAATCATGACTGAAATAGATTTTTCCGGTAAATCAGTATTAGATTATGGGTGTGGGAGTGGTATTTTGAGCATTTTGGCAGCAAAACTGAATGCATCAAGCATAATAGCCCTGGATTATGATATAAACTCTGTTGAAAACTGTATTGCAAACTTTAAGTTAAATTCAGTAGTAAATGGAGAAGTGCGGCATGGAGATAAAGCTGCTATACCGGATATGAATTTTGATATCATTTTGGCGAACATAAATAAAAATGTAATTTTAGATTCATTTAGTGAGTTGTCTGAACGATTGGAGAAGGGGGCTCATTTGATAATTAGTGGTATACTTTCTGAAGACATTGAGAAAATAATATCTGTTGCAAATCAGTTTAGTTTAAGGCTGATTAAGCAAAACACTGAAAATAACTGGGCAGTGTTACTTTTTTCAAAAAATTCCGTATAAATAGGTGCATGCTTCAATTTGCTTAAAATAATTGTAAATGATTAATAAAATATTCTTTTTTTTAACGGTCTGTTTGTTTTTGTTTTGCTCCAAAGACTCTGTAGCGCAAGAGGTGTTTTCTGATGATAATCAAAGCTTTGTTCGTGAATTAACTCGCATGTTAAATCAAACCAGGCGGGATGAAAGCAGAAATCAGGCCTCTCTTCTTGAGGAAAATATTAAAGACGATAAGTTAAGCAACGCATATCTGGATTTGATGCGTAAAACCGGTAACATAATGCTGTCCCGAAATATGAGAGCACATCCTCACTTTGAGAATTATGTAATGGCTGTAAATGATTTTGTAGCAACAAACAGAAATCTGCAAACTTTTGAAGTATGGTCTGATTTATTAAATAATGTTTTAGAAAACCAAAGAAGAGGAAATAATCAAAATTTTGACCGCTACATTGACTTTTCGATTTCATATTTCAGAAACGGATCACTTCACCAAAGCAGAGCCAGAACCTGGCAGGTCATTGGCAGGGAAAGCAGATGGGAGAATACGGAAGAAGGACCGGTTTTACATTTTGAAAACATTTCAATTTTAGCATACACAACCGGAGATACCATTGAAATAAGGAATGTTAGCGGTATTTTTAACCCGGTTGAACAACAATTTCAGGCAAATGGAGGAAGAATAGACTGGAGTAGGGCAGGGTATGGAGCCAATGATGTTTATGCCGAACTTACAGAATATCAGTTTGCGGTAAATTCATCGGAGTTTTCTGTTGATACTGTCATGTTTTACTATAATGAAATATTATCTGAACCACTTCAAGGTAGTTTTTCTGACAGATTAATTACACAAAACAGGCCTGAAACTACTAATTATCCGCGTTTTGAATCATTTAGAAAGGATATCAGATTAGACAATATTACAGAGAATGTTTCATTTTTAGGTGGAATAACAAAAGCAGGGCAAAGGCTTACAGGTAGCGGAGATGATTATAATAGAGCATATCTCGAATTTACAAGAGAAGACGGGAAAATACTCGCCCGTTCTTATTCAAGAAATGTTTTGATTGGCAGAAGAAATGAATTAACAAGTTCTGCGGCTGAGATTAGCGTTTATCTTGGTGATAATGATTCTATTTTTCATCCGAATGTTCGCCTCGTTTATAAATTTGATATTAAAGAGCTTGGATTATACAGGGGAATGGGTGACGGTACAAGTAAAACTACTTTTTTCAATTCATTTCATAATCATGAAATGGCTGCCGATGTGATATATTGGAGACTGGATAAAGATGAAATGCAAGTAAGAATGCTTACCGGTGCAGGCCAAAACCCTGCAGTTATTACTTCTTCTAATTTTTTCCGGAGAGGAGAATTGCAAAGAATGCAGGGTGTTATGGATTTTAATCCGGTATCTGTAATTAAAATGTATAGCGATGAGCTTGGTTCAAGAGAAATGTATGCGCCTGATTTGGCTAAAAAAATGAATCCAAGATATACAGAAAATACCATACAAGGCCTTTTGTATACTTTAGTGGAAGAGGGATTTATTTATTATAATGAAGAAAATAGCGTTGTTACCGTAAGGGATAAGACTATAAATTATGTATTGGCAAATGCAAATCGAATAGATTTTGATCATATCCGGTTTAATTCTTATCACACCCGGCAGAATGCAAAGCTGGATTTTGAAACAAATGATTTATTAGTTTCGGGAGTAGAAGATGTTACCCTAAGTGAAAGAAGATTTGTGTTTGTTTATCCGAATGACAGAGAGATTACTTTAAAAGAAAATATGGATATGTCATTTTCCGGTTCGATTTTGGCCGGTCGTATTGACTTTATCGGTTTTGGTTTTTATTTTGATTATGACTCCTTCAGGGTTGATATGCAAGATTTGGCATCAGCCGTTATATATGCTCCTACTGAAGATTTGGATGAATACGGTCAACCGAAAACAGTGCCATTGAGAAGCCGTATCGAGGGCTTGACAGGCAGATTATTTGTGGATGCTCCGAATAATAAATCGGGTAGGGTAAATTTGCCACAATTTCCAATTTTTGTGAATAATGCAAAAGCTTTTGTTTACTACGATTTGGATGAGGTTCATGAAGCCAGATATGACAGAGAAAGTTTTTATTTTGAGTTAGAGCCTTTTCGATTTGATAGTTTAAATACTTTTGACCCCTACTTTTCCAGTCTTAAAGGAAGAATGATTTCCGCAGATATTTTTCCGGTTTTTGAAGAAAATATTTACATACAGGATGACTTATCACTGGGTTTTATCAGAACAACTCCTGCTAACGGATTCCCGGTTTACGGCGGGAAAGCTACTTTTTTTGATACCATATCATTAAGTAACCGCGGGTTGTTAGGAAGTGGTAATATTGATTATTTATTTACCAAATTTGACTCAGATCATATTTTGTTTCTCCCGGATTCTTTGGCTACAATCGCTCAAAATTTCCATATGGCAGAAAGTGTTCATCAGGGGAATACATTTCCGGAAGTTCGTGGTGAAGGGGTTCAAATAGGGTGGAGGCCTTATGACGATGAAATGGATTTAAACAGTGGTACCGATCCATTTGTGATGTACGATATTGAAGCCAGCATGTCAGGTTCCTTAGTGTTTACCCCTCAGGGTCTTAAAGGTATTGGTAGCTTTGATTGGCAGGAAGCAGAACTTTTATCTTCCGGCTTTAATTTTGAATCTGATGCCCTTTTTGCAGATACGATAGACATGCGAATCAAAGCAATTGACGAGGATAAAGTGACTTTCAATACACCAAATGTAAAAGGAAGAATAGATTTTGGAGATCGGATTGGTAATTTTGAGTCTAATTTATTGGATATCCCAACTGAATTTGCAAATAATTTTTATCGCACGGAGATAAATCAGTTTACATGGGATATGGAAAATAGTGTATTAGATTTCAGGGCTCCGGATGGCTCACCGGGTTCCCCGTTTGTTTCCACTCATGCTGATAAAGATTCATTAGAATTTTTAGGTAAAAGGGCTTTATTTGATTTACCGTCTTCATTGCTCACGGTTGAGGATGTACCTTATATTCCGGTCGCTAATGCTCATATAATACCCGATGGCAACGTAGTAGTAATTGAAGGAGGGGGCGTGATGAGAGAACTGGAAAATGCTACATTTAAAGCAGATACAGGCGATATTGCTCATGAGTTTTATGAGGCTACCTTACAGATTAATGGTAAAAAAGATTTTAGTGGGGAAGGTAAGTTTGATTTTTTAAACAGAAGTAGAGGTGTGAATACTATTAGAATGCACAATATTTTTGTTGAAGAAATTCCGGGCAGACGCAGGCAGCAACCGGATTATTTTACAAGATCTGAAGGTATTGTTGAAGCAGCAGATACTTTTAGGCTTGATCCCAAAATTCAATTTCAGGGAGAAGTAAAATTAAAGTCAGAGGTTAAAAATTTAAATTTTGATGGTTTTGCCAGATTAGATTTTAAAAATCAAGAAATTGAAACAAACTGGTTTGCTTTTGAAACAGAAATTGATGCAAATGATGTAATTATCCCTTATGAAACAGCAATTTCTCCATTTGGAGATACTTTATATAGTGGTTTGTTTTTTGACAGGTCGCTAAATCCCGGGCCATATGTAAGTTTGTTTAATCAAGTCAGAATGCCAGATGACAAAAAGATAATGACAACCTCAGGGATTGTGAGATACAGTCAGCAAAACAGTAGTTTTTACATAGGCTCAAAAGAAAAATATAAAGATAACAGTCCCGCCGGGAATATGATTATAGTTAATGAAGCAAATAATGTAATCAGAGGTGAAGGTAAATTTGACATGAATCTTGACTTTGAACCCATTAAAATAACGACTGCCGGTAATTTTGAAAAGAATTTAAGTGATTCAAGTTTTGTGTTTAATACTATTTTTGCTTTAAATCTGGAAGTAGATGATGATTTGATGGAGATGTTTGCCAATGACCTGATTTCATTTGTGTTTGACAAACCATCAGTAGACTATCACAAAGAGTCTTTTGTAAATGCGTATAACGAGCTTGTAGACAGCAGAAGAGGCAGCAGGGCATTAGAAGAAGCTCAGCAAACCGGGCGTTTTGACAAACCCAGAGATCTGGACTATAATCTGATTTTTAATGATTTAACTTTCGAATACATTCCTAAATACCAAACATATAAATCAAAGGGACCTATTGGAATTGGATTTGTTGGAGATAAAGGCGTCCATAAAATGGTTGATGGATTTATTGAATTCGGTTTTCGAAGAGTCGGTGACTTTTTCAATATGTATTTTGAGTTGGGCCCTGACGACTGGTACTTTATAACCTATAATAATTATACGTTGCAAATAATTTCTTCCAGAGATGATTTCAATAAATTACTGGCCTCTATCAGACCCGATAGAAGGGAAAGAAAAATTTCTGATGAGATTACATACTTTTACACAACTTCAACTTTTAATACCATGCAAAGCTTTGTGTATAGAATGAAATTTGGTGATGAAGTGGATTTGCCTCCCCAAGAGTAAAAAATCATGGCAAAAAAGTTAAATTTTGTTACAAGAATTTTAAGCTATTTCTGGGATATTCCGATTGAAAAAATTCAAAGTCAATATGATGAGGAGTTGCAGCTTAGCTTAGATAAAGGCAGAGTAAAGTTAAGCACTTCTGAAGCTGTGTACTCATTTGAGGATTTATACTATTGTTTCAGTCAAACCTTCAGTCAAATAGAAATTCAAAAGTTTGAAGTCAATAAGGTTTTAATTTTGGGTTATGGTCTGGGAAGTATCCCTTGTATTTTAGAAAGAAAATTCCAAATTAGTCCAAATATAACGGGTATTGAGATAGACAGTTCTATAGTCGATATGGCTAAAAAATATGGGTTTTACAATGAAAAAACTCAAATTATTTGTCAGGATGCTATTGATTTTATTCAAAATAATAAAGATAGTTTTGACCTGATTTGTATAGATGTGTTTGAAGGACATAGAGTGCCTGTTAGAATGGACGCGGAAGACTTTCTTTTAAAAATAAAAAGTGGACTGAATGATAAGGGGATAGTAATTTTTAACCGCATGAATGATGATCTTCAAAATCGAAATCAAAATAAAACACTAGCCAAAACTTTATCCGGCATATTTCCTGAGGTCAATAAAATTCACATCAGAGATAACCTGATGTATGTCGCCCGGAAAGAAGTTATAGAATATGTTTAAATCTATACTTTGATGTAATGCCTTTTAACTAATATAATTTTGGAAATGCAGACGGGTTAAATTCATACATCATTTCGTAGGCAATTTCAAAAATATCTTCAACATTCGGTTTAGAAAAATAATCTCCATCTGAACCGTAAGGGCTTCTGTGATCAACAGCAGTAATAGTACGTGGCTGTGAATCTAAGTAATTGTAAGCTTTTTGCTCTTCTAATACTTTTTGTAAAATATAAGCGGATGCTCCACCGGGGACATCCTCATCTAAAACAATTAACCGGTTAGTCTTTTTTACTGATTCAACTATTTCATGATTCAGGTCAAAAGGCAGTAAGGATTGAACATCAATAAGCTCAACATCAATATTAAAATTCTCTAACAATTTAATAGCATCCTGAGCTACTCTGACACATGAACCATAGGTAACCAAAGTTATATCATTACCTTCTTTTAAAACTTCTGGCTGACCAAGTGGTAGTGTAAATGTTCCTATATTGGAAGGTAGTTTCTCTTTTAGTCGGTAACCATTCAGACATTCTATTACTAAAGCCGGATCATCAGAGCGTAATAAAGTGTTATAAAAACCTGC
>REEL01000082.1 GCA_007695095.1 Chitinophagaceae bacterium
TGCGAAAGGACAGAGTAGAACAGGGTTAATTAAAACTTTTTGATAAACAAAAAAAGCTATTCTCCGGAAAAAACAACCCGTCCGGATCCCAACAGATTGTTACCGGAAAAGACTTTTAGCATATAAAGTCCGTCGGGTAAATGGGCTCTGTTGACAAAGATTTGATTTGATATTACCGAAAAATCCGTCTCTACTGCTCTTCCATCCATAGCAAAAGCCGTAAGTCGAATGTCCTGATAAGTTCTATCAAGCTCTATGGTTATTCTGTCTGTTGCCGGGTTTGGAAATACCTTAAAATTTGATGTTTCTATGGAAGATATACCGGTAGTACGACTGAGTTGTGCAAGGTGATTGAGCTCTACCTGCCCTTCAAACTCTACAAGACTGCTGCTTGTAAACTTTCCTCCCACCAAAAACTCACTGTTTCCCGTATGGAAAACAATTGAATTTACTTCATCATTTAAGGTTCCGTATCCCTGAACAATTCCTGACAATGGGCTTAAAACACCTAAGTTTACTCCGGGCTCTTCCATAACATTCATAAAAAAACTAAATTTTCCGGCCAGAAAAATTTGATTTTCACGAAAAACTATATCATTAATATACATTGGCAAATCAGCATCAGGACTTTCTATCCAAAAGTTTGATTCACCAATTAATTGTTGCCACTGATTGTTATGAAATCTGGCTAATCCGAATTTTCTTTCGCCAAACTCATCAATTATAGTACCCGCCGCATGGAATATACCATTCAAATTTTTTAGTACCCTCACCGGACTGTCTAATCCATCACCCACAGCTTGAAGTGTCCCCGAATCTATGCCAAATGAAATATACTGATAATGTCCTACATAATTCATTTCTTCTTCATTGACTTCTGTGAACTCACCGGCAAAGTATATTCCCTGTCCCTGAACTGATTCAATGCTATTTACTTTTCCATTCATTTCAGCGATTATTTCCCAACTTCCCTGTGGATTTATTTTTCTTTTTGCAATAAAATGATTCATACTATTTTCACTATCAGTATAATAACCGGACACATAATCAAAAGGTTGACTAGCTACAAAACCGGTAAGTGTAGCATTTAACTCCGGTAAAACATTATGAAAAGACCATTCGCTGTTACTCCTCTCTATAAAGTTGTGCGTTTCATTATCATAAATAAATTTTCCTGACAAAATTATTCTATTATACATTGAATTGATATCATTCACTTCGCCTTCTAAATTTTGAATAGGACACTCATATTCCACTCCATTCCAAACAGCAAATGTTTGACAGGGAATATCTCCGGCCTGATTAAAAGACCCGGCAATATAAAGCTGAATTGGGTTATGATATGTTATTGCCATTTTTTTTACTTCCTCATCAACGCCCTCACCCAATGGTAAAGGAATTGTGTATGGTCCGTATGACGGTTGTATCCAGGCTAACTCACTTAATGTAAATCCATGGTTTTCTGCCCATTCACCAACTTCCGGATAATCAATTTCGCGTATGTAGCGGTAATTCCCTTCTTCCTGTATTTTTTCAGCCAGCGTTTTATATCCGGATTCAATCATCAAATAACCCACGGCACAGGCAGTACCATAAATGTCAATAAAATATGGAATGCGCTCATTGTGAAACGTATTTATCGGAAAAATTCCATCCTTACGATATTCATTTAACACATCCAGCAGTTCGTTTCTTTTTTGTAAGCCGGCATCGCTATAAGAATGATTTGTTTCCCTTAAATGATGTTCCACCAATTCAAGATGCTTTTGTATTCTTTCAATATCATTTTTGAAAGTAATTTCTTTATTGTATTTGTCTTCAAACCCTTTTTGAGTCCACTCAGCATTAATTTCTTTCAGATGTTCTGATAAGACGGTTTGCGTTTCAGGAGAAACAGCCAAAGATGAAAAATGGATTAACCCGCAAAGTAAAATAATGATATAGTTTTTCATGACACTCTGTTTTAAAATTATGAATCAGTAATGCTTTTTTTATTTCTACCAGAATGAAGATATAACAATTTTGTTAAATAACTGCATTAAAATTGAATGTATTTTTAAAAACAATATACCATTAACAAGGTGCGACTAGGCACTTACAATTGCGAAACATGAGAAAGAGGAGAAGTAGGACTTAGATATTATTGTTTCATGGCTTCATGGCTTCATTGTTCCATTGTTGAATGTAGCGGGATGGTTATGTGTAAATTTTTGGATACCGGAAAGTTTGTTAGAAATTAATATATGTTATACAGTAGGAACTCTCATTCATAAATTTCTTTACGATGTCCTATTTTTATTATTTCTATAATTTTTATTTTATCTTGAATATCATAAACTACCTGGTAATTGCCAATTCGTATTCGCCAAAGATTTAGCTTAGTTCCTTTAATCTTTTTACTTCCTTCAGGACGTGGGTTTTGAGCAAGTAAATCTATATTGTCCACTATCCGTTTAATAGCATGCTTTGGTATTGAACGCAGTTCTTTTGCAGCAGAACGTGTGATTGAAATTTCGTACATTCAGGAAATCTTACCTTCAGTCTTTAAATCCTTTTTAAGTTTATTCCAACTTAGTTTTTCTTCATCTTTTCTTGATTCAGCTACAATCACATCATAAAAATCCTCCCAAAGTTCTCCGTATTTTTTCAGGTCTATTTGTACGGCCACTTTTTTATTTTTACTATCCGTTAAGTAGTGAATTCCTTTCATGATTGTTATTTAACACTATTTGTAACTTCTTTTAGCTATACAAAGTTCCTTTACACGCTACTTGTTTTTTAATGATTTGCTTTTACAGTTAATACACGTTTAAATGCAAAATAGAATTTACATCTTGAAATTTTTCAAAGGATAATACAATATCAATCTGCTTTATATTCAAAACAATCAAACCCCAAGAAAAAATAATTATTTTATTTTTTCACATTTTAACATAGTAATTAAATATAATTGCTTATAATTGTATTAGAAACCGGGATTAATTTTTTACTTTAAAAAATTAATCTATGAAAACTGCTCTTAAAAACCCCCTAATCATCAGTTTTTTGCTGTTGTTCAGCACTACTATTTTATCTGCCCAAACATGCTGGCAAAAGAACTTGTATGACGTTCCTGTAGGTAAATATATCATTGTAAACAACATTGAAGTATATGGGAATAATCATGGAATACACTTAGTAACCGGTACTTTATTTAATAATAGAAATCGTATATATCAGCTTGATTTTAATGGGAATGTCATTTTTTCATCTCCACCCATGGAAATTCCACCTAAAAGCTTTAGCCCTACTCATGACGGAGGATTTGCAATCGGAAATCTGGTAGAAACAACTGATACGCACTTTGCATCTCCCACTAATTATACTATTAGAGAAGAATTTACTTTACGCAAATATGGTATAGGAAATGCGCCAAACCCAATTGAATGGGAATTTACATTTCCGGGCAACGATCATTTTTGGAACTATTTTTTCACAAAAACATTAGATGACAACTCAATTATTGCAGCAGCCAGAGGGTGTGAGTTTTCCCCTACATGTTATCATACATCGGAATCCTCTTGGTTAATAAGATTAGATGAACAGGGAAATATATTGATGATTGATAATTACCCGCTTCATGCAATTTATGATATCGTAGAATTAGCCAATGGTGATTTTATATTCGCTGCATCTAACCATGGAGAATTCGAATTAAGGCAGATTGATTCAACAGGACAGGCAGTTTGGACGGAAAGCTATGGCAATTTGGGCCTGTCAGTCTGGAATTCAAGCAATGTAAGTTTACATTTAACCACTAATAATGAAATTCTACTAAAAGCCGGGGAACAGATTTTACGAACGGATTTGAACGGAAACTTAATCTGGTCAGAAACAATAGATGTTGCTGCTATACAGCCCATTCAAAATGGTGGTTTTGTTGCAGTAAAATCTGCACCAAATCCTGATCTGGCAGGCATTTCTTCAGCTTCAAAAGTTGCTGTTTTAACCTATAATCAAGATGCTGTATTGATTAACAGCATGTATTATCCTGACACATTAAATACAGGGACTCTTGGAAGTCCAAGTATAAATTATATTCCAAAAGACATAAAGCTTATGAATAATAACTTCTATGCCATTTCAGGATATACGTCAGGACACCCTTTTCCATCATATAAAACTTCTTTTATAATGTATATAGAAATTGATGAAACTTGTCAACAACCTATAGAAACACATAATGAAGACCCCGGGTGTGATTTTTTGGATGCCGGTAATGTACATGCCGGGTTTTGCACAAATGGTATCCAATTTAGTTCTTTTACCGGCAGCGGTTACTCCTCCCCGGTCAACGACTCGGCAAAATTTTTTACGGCACAATCATTTATATTAGGTGCTAAAGATGAACTTACAGATCAACTTTACGCAACATACGATCTTCGTGGGCAAAATAGAGGAGGATTGTATGCCGGCATAGTTGACACCAATCACATGAACTTTGAAATAGAGAACCACTGGAGAAAAGTATGGGTAGTTTCTCATCAGGATGTCAAAAGTCATATTGAAGATTTTTTAGACAACGGAGTGATTGACAATCCCAACCCGGCGATTTTTGATTGGCCCGGAAAAGGCAACATTCATGCGAAAGGCAGAAACGGTGTTTCGATTTATGTTGGGAAAGATGCTGCTCCTTTTGTTGATCTGAACGGAAATGGTATTTATGAGCCGCATCTGGGCGAATATCCTGCCATTAAGGGCTGCCAAATGGCATGGCTTTCTTATCATGATTATTTTTTAAAACACATTCAGGGAAATGATGACTTTTTTATGGGGGAAATTCAAATTTCTGCTTATGCATTTTCGGATTCTACCGAACCTGAATTATATAACTCAATTTTAGCAGAATATAAGGTAACAAATTATTCAGGCAGAAACTATGTTGACTTTTATGTAGGTAATTTCGTAGATTTTGAAATGGGTTGTTTTACCAATAATTTTATTGGTTCAGACCCGGATAATAATACTTTTTATTCTTATGTCGCTAACGAAATAGACCATTCTTGTCCAACATTAGGATTTGGAGAAAACCCACCACTACAAACAGTATCATTTCTTAATGATTCTATGAAAAGCTTTGTTGCTAAACTCACTAACTTTAATCCAATTTCAGGTATACCGGTAAATAGCGAACATATTTATAATTACATTTCAGGTAACTGGAAAGACGGAAGTGACATCACTTATGGAGGAGACGGTATTGGGGGCACACAGCCTTATCCTTTTCTTTATGATGGAAACCCCGCTGATTCACTGGCCTGGTCTGAATGTAGTGAAAATAACACTGCAGGCAATAGGCAAGTTTTTGGTTCTACAGGACCATTTACACTGCCGGCAGATTCTTCCAGGACTTTTAAATTTATGTACACAACTCATCATGGTGAGAATTTATCTGAATGTGTAGATTATGATGCGCTGGTAAAACCTTCCGTAGAATACGTTTTGGCTAATTATGAGCAGATTTATGATTGCAGTCATGAAGGTGCATTACCGGAAATACCGGAAGAAATGATAGTTTATCCATCTGTAGAAGAAAGCCCGGAATTTCAGGCTCAAATGCTGCTTTACCCTAATCCGGCAGACAATAAGGTGTATTTGGAAACTAAAAACATTGAATTGCCCGCTAAAGTATCCCTCATCGACTTAACCGGCAGAGAGTTGCTTCAATTTGAATTAACTCAGGAAAATTATGAAATTGATATTTCAGCATTAAGCATTGGAGTATACTATGTAATTCTAAATAACTGTAAAATGTCAAAGACTAAGACGCTGTTGATTTCCTCGGCTAAATAGCTCTTTTGATGGATTTATAGTCAAATT
>REEL01000083.1 GCA_007695095.1 Chitinophagaceae bacterium
AAAGGATATATTGATATTGAATTATTAGAGTAGTTTTTTGAACAAATATTTTAAATGAATTAAATTTACATGTTTGTTGATGAGATAGAGTTGTATTTATACAAAGAAGCCGTATCACAACGGTGAAGACTTATTTCAGCCGGAAGCTATTCAACAAATTCACTCGCTGGAGCGAGAGCGGTAAAACCTTCTTTTTGAAATACTTACAACTTTATCTTTCACTAATTTTTCAGAAAAGGTGAATTCTATCTCATAATCCGGAAAGGTTTCTTCTACTGTAGATTGCTTTAAGGGAAATATGTAAGTTTTATAACTATGTCTTTCATCAAAGTAATAAGCATTCCCTACGTTAAATTTAACGAGATCCCTGGGAGGTCGTTCGTATTTTTGCATAACAGGGATGATTCTATACAATAAAGCCATGCTTTCTTCCCTGTTTATTTCATGGAAAACATCTTTGCCAAAAAAATCTAGTGTCCCTTCAATATTTCCATTCTTTAAACTGTCGAGTATATTACATGCAACTAAATATTCAGATTCTGAAAATTTCATATCTTCAGCAGACAATTCAGGTATATCAAAGTTTATTTCAAAATTCTTTTCCTTGTCAGTGGAGGAATTATTAAAATCACAAGAAGAAATTAAGGTTATTGATAGTAATGATATAAGTTGAAAAATTTTAGTTGTCATTCTTTAAAATCTATTAAGCTTGATAAACTAAAAAATGTGATTTTACAGTGAAACAGTAAACCCATTTTTCCAGATAGCAATATATTAAAAGTTAAGTTTAGTAAACTTTTTAAACATCTAACAAAACTAATAAAAAATTAAATGAAAAGTGATTTTTAGGCTCATCTCTGTCGCAGGCGTCCGCCTGTGACACATACGATTATGCAGGCAGAAAAGGAAAAATTGAATTGTTAGAGTAGTTTTTTGAACAATTATTTTAAAAAGAATTAGATTTACATGTTTGTTGATGACTTGGAATATTTTTTATACAAAATAGTCGTATCAGAAGCGGACGCTTGCGATAGATGAGAGACAATCTTCCAAAATTAAAATTTGTTTTTAATCATTACTGACCGAGAAAAATAGGGACGATGGTTTAACATCGCCCCTTGGTTCATATTTTTGTGTCACCACAACATAAAAAATATGAGCAGTAAAGATAACACAAAGCATTTAGTCGGTCAGCCGGTTTTCAAACAAATTCTAAATCTTATTCCACGCAATAAATTTGACCAATTAGTCAACAAGCATAGCTCCGACCGCTATTACAAGACCTTTGATTCTTGGACGCACCTCACTACAATGCTCTTTGGCATATTGAGCCGTGAGAAGTTTGCGATGGAATGCGCGCATTAGGCGGAAAGCTAAATTACCTTGGTCTTGATTCTTCTCCCGCGAAAAGCACAGCAGGAGATGGCCTTAGAGATCGCAATAATGAGTTTTTCAAGGAGGTTTATTTTATGCTCCTGAAGCATTTTGAGCCTGTTTTGTCGGTCAGCCGAAAAGAAAAAATCAGTTTTGAGAAGTTTTATGCCTTTGACTCTACCACAATTTCGTTGTTTTCGGATGTAATGAAAGGTCTTGGCCGTAATCCAAAAGGTGACGGAAAGAAAAAAGGAGGCTTAAAAGTTCATATGCTGACCGATGTACATGCCGACTCAGCTGTCTTTGCCAAAATTAGTGAAGCAAAAATGCACGACAAAAAATTCCTCAAACATCTAAACCCAATCAAAGGCAGTATGCTGGTGTTTGACAAGGCTTACAACTATTACAAACAGTTTGCCGACTGGTCAGACGAGAACGTTAACTTTGTCTGCCGATTAAAAGATAATGCAAAAGCAATTGTTCAACAGGTACTTTTTGATCACCCTATAAAAAAAGATGAACATGGCGTTTATCGAGTAGAACACATTCATCTGAATTACAAAGACAATAAGCAGGAAAAGACGCTTTGTCTTAGGCTGGTTTATTATCGTGATGAAATGGGGCGTAATTATAAGTTCATCACTAACAACTGGGAGATATCGCCGCAAGAGGTGGCATTGATTTACAAACATCGTTGGTCTATAGAGACAACTTTCAAAAAATTAAAGCAGAACTTTCAGCTTCGTTATTTCTATTCGGATACCGAAAATGGAATCAAAACTCAAGTTTGGTGTACACTAATCGCTCATCTACTGCTTAATGTTATCAGGGGTATATCAAAAAGCAAAAAGGCCTTTTCAACAGTGGCTGCATTAATCAGAATGCATCTCATTAGTCATTTGGATATGAATTGGTTGTCAACAGAGGGGCGGCGTGCATACAAGAGAAGGAAGAAGAAGCGAAACAAAGATCCAATTAACATACAATTATCTGTTTTTTGAGGGGGTGGGTTTAGAAATATGACAATCTAATACTATCATATTATTGATTTACAGTTGTTTGTAGTAAATATGTCTGGCAAAAATGTTTTTTGTCGGTTATTAGTGGTTTTTAATATTAAAAATTCTTAACTTATATTGTAATTTGCATTCCAATTCCTTATTATTTTTCTAAGAAGTAAGACGTGATGATTTTCTAAAAATAATTCAAAATTATATTCAACATCAAAAGATTTAAAATATAATTTATTACCAAGTCCAGAATCTAAAGTCAGTGGCAGTATTCTTACTCTTCCTTTGTAACCCTCATACTCAAATTTAATTTCTTTTAGTTCATTGACATTAAAAGTAATTGTATTTTCATCGGAAATAAACTGGATTTTGTTATCTTTAAAAATTATATGACCAATAATTTTGAATGGGTTTTTTATCATGAATCCCCAAACCACAAGTAAAATTATAATGAAAATAGATAATTTTCCCAACATATTCTTTTGGTCATCAATAAAAATGAAAGACAAAAGAAGTACTATCAAAGTTGTCCAAAAGCTATAATTGAATAATCTTACAGCTAATGGTCTTTCCTTCTCCACTACCGGAATTTTAACAAATTCTATATCATTGGATTGACTCATTTATCAAAAGCCATTTAATTTTAAAATTCTGGATAACATTATCAAAAAGGGAAAAAAGATGTTTTTTAGTATCCGGAGTTCATCCCCCACTCCCACCCCATCTCAAAAAAAACAACTGTCCGTATTATTTCCTGCAAACATGGGTATATAGTTAGCTTATTGAAAATCTTGAAGATTAAATTTATTCCGACGCAAGAAACTATACCGGAATATTGCAAATATTAATCAAATATAAAAATGCTATTAATACTTATAAGCAGATCCGCGATTATTGTCATCTTTTTTGTTAGTATCTGATTGCTGATTAGATACGCCACTTTTAGATTGTGCCATCCTCAAGTCTTTAATTAATTTGTCCCTGGCTTTTATTTCCCTTTCTATTTGTCTGTTAGAAAAGAAAGACTTTATTTGTCCGTAAATAAATCCAAATAAAAACATAGCCAAAAGTATAATTATTAAGGGGAATTCAAACCTCCAAAACAACAATTTCACTTCTGCCGGATCCGTATTTTGGACGGTAATTATAATTATCAATACTAATAAAACTAATCCGCCGATTAAGTAAATATTTTCCTTACGGCGATTTCTTTCCGGTTTAACTTCTTCTTTCATAATACTATTTTTTTATACTTTCTTTTTTACGTTCCATTTCGCTCAGAGCATTCTGCTGAGTATTCACTTGTTGTTCTAAAGTAGTGATTTCAGATCTTCCCTGCTTTATTTGCTCCTCTAAAGCTTTGTTCTCTTTTTGCAATTTCTCAATATCACTTTTATTCTTATTAAAGTTTCGTTCTGCTCTTTCTGTATTACTGACCAGTCGGCTTAAATCTCTCTCTACCCGCTTCAAATCTCTTTCATTGCTTCTTATTAAGTCGCGATAATATGAGCTGAGATACCCACTTAAAAAATTATCTAACTGCTTTTTAAGCCAATCAAATTCATTTTGATACTGGCTGTCACCAAAATAAATATCATAGCCAAAAGCAGCAAAAACGTACATTCGTGTTTTACCGTCTTCTCTTTTTGTCTCCGTATATAAATCAAAATTTCTATTATTTAAAGCTTCAATGGATACATTTTCAGCACTTTGGCTTCCTCTGCGTCCTCTCAGTCTCACTCTGTATTCGCTTCTCCAATAGCTGGCCCATTCACTTGTAATCTCTCTTACATCCGGATCAACTGTAACCACTATAGCAGGTCGCTGCTTATCATTGTGCATGTAAGTTGTTTCTCTAATAAGATAGGCGCCTTGCGCTGAGGCAGTTGTTGCTGTTAACATTAACAGGCAAACAATTATTGGTACTAATATTTTCATTTCTATTTAGTTTTTTAATTTATTAAAGAATTTACAAACGTTTTCAATCATTTCAGAATCAATATTTAAGTGCGTGACCATTCTAAAAGAATCGGAGCCGAATTTAGAAACAAATATACCATTATTACTTAAATTATTAATGAAATTATCAATATCGACAGATTCAATTAATCTTGCAATTACAATATTGGTCTCTACCGGAAGAATACTTTTTATATAACTGCAATTCTCAAGGCTTCGCTCAAGAGTTTTTGCATGCTGGTGATCTTCTTCCAATCTGTCTGTTTGATGTCTGATGGCAAACATTGCCCCTGCTGCCAGTATTCCGGCTTGTCTCATACCTCCACCCATAGCTTTTCGTATCTTTCGGGCTCTTTGTATATGTTCTTCAGTTCCTAATAACATAGAGCCCACCGGAGCACCTAAGCCTTTTGAAAAACAAATAGAAATAGTATCCGGATATTTTCCATATTCGGCAGGAGAAACTTTTTTTGCAACTATTGCATTCCAAATCCTGGCACCGTCCATATGCAGATACAACTGATTATCAAGGCAAAAGTTTTTAATTTTCTTAATTTCTTCAATTTTATAACACCCGCCGCCACCTTTATTTGATGTATTTTCTATACAAACCAATCGGCTTTCAGGCAGCCAGTCAGCTTTTGGCTGTATAGCATTTTTCAAATCTTCAGCTTTAAAAAGTCCATTTTCACCTTTAATCAATTTAATTGACAAGCCGCTATGATAGGCATATCCCCCATTTTCATAATTATAAATATGGGAAAGCTCATCGCAAATAATTTCGTCCATCGGACGGGTTAAAACTTTTAGAGCAATTTGATTTGACATGGTTCCGGAGGGCACAAATAATCCGGCTTCTTTTCCGAACATGTCGGCACAATACTCCTCCAGCTCATTTACCGTTGGGTCTTCACGAAATACATCATCTCCTGTTTTTGCCGTTAACATTGCCTGCAACATCCCCTTGCCGGGTTGGGTTACGGTATCGCTTCTCAAATCTATCATTTAATGATTTGGTTTATTTGGGTTAAAAAACTGTAAAGTACTTCTATGCTGATAATTACCGGAAAGATAAAGCCATAAAGAGCTCCCGTAAAGTGAGCGCTATGCGCAATATTATCACTTCCGTATTTAGACATATATGCAGAATATAGTAAAAAAAGCACCCCCAGCAAAACAGAGGGCAGCGTTATCGGAAGTAAAATAATTCCTATTGAACCGGTTGGCTGAAACATGATAAATGAAAAAACAATAGCAGAAACAGCTCCGGATGCTCCCAGACTGGCATATTCGGGATTATTTCTATTTTTTATGTATAAAGGTATTTCAGAAATGATGATAGCTGTGAGATACATAATTACAAAATACAAACCGGAAAATTTACCGAAAAAAAGTTTGAAATTTGTTTCCACTGCATGGCCAAAGACATACAAAACGTACACATTCAAAATTAAATGAAGCCAATTCGCATGGATAAATCCGGAGGTTAGAAATCGGTAATAAGATTTTTCCTTTTTAATTAAAACAGGCATAAATACAGCCCATTCAAAAATCTTTTTCGAACGAAAGGAAATAATTGAAAACACTAAGGTAATCAGCACAATCACCTCCGTATATGTCATAAATTGCTTTTAAAATGAACCATAAAGTAAATGATGAAAATAAAGCATTTCATTCAATCCCCGAAATTAAATACTTAATTAAACCTGAATTTATCCACTTAATCATAGTTTGAATGAACAGACTTATGAAATAATCAAAATTATTAAACTAAAGAAGCAGATAAACTGTTTAAGAGGCAAACATTATAATTATGCCTGCAAAAGCAAAAAAAGAAACGAAGGTAAATTTAAAAGACAAAATCAGTTCTTATTACATAGAATATACCTTGGAGCATGAAGCCAGCCCAAAGTCCGTATTTAAATTCTGTAAACACTTAAAAATTTCAGAAAAGGATTTCTACGCACTCTTCCCCAATTTTGATTCAGTAGAAAAGTTTATTTGGAAAAATTTTACAGATCAGGCCATTCAAAATGCTGAAAATCAAGAAATTTATAAAAATTATTCTTTTAATGAAAAGTATCTGTTATTCTGCTTTTCTCAGCTTGAAGTCTGGATGGATAACAGAAGTTTTATACTTTTTAAACTCAGTAAACTTTCAAAGTCAACCGTTATTCCTTCATACTTAAATAGTGCAGCAGAAACTGTAAAAGAATTTGGTGAGAATTTGATAAATGAAGGTTTATCAGAAAATCTTTTAAGTGAAAGACCTTTACTAACATCCAAATATCCGGATGTTTTATGGTATCAATATTTAACGATGCTTCAGTTTTGGATCAGAGATGAAAGTCATGAACAAACAGATACTGACGCCTATGTAGAAAAGTCTGTAAAGTTGGCTTTTGATGTAATGGCTCCCGGTGCTGTCGATTCAACAATTGATTTTTTCCGTTTTATGTTTCGAAAAAAGTCTAACTTTTTTTCCTCTTTCTCATCATAATTCATATCCAATAAAATGAAAGAAAAAGATAATATTCCGGTCAGTAAAGTCCAGCGGACGACCGGTTTCCTCAAAGCAGGTGCTAAAGTAGGCAGAAATTATTTATCACACTACACCAAAAAAGCATTTGGCGGGAAGGCTGACAAAAGCGATTTAAACAGCCGAAATGCTGAAGACATATATGCTTCCCTGGCAGAATTGAAAGGTACCGCCTTGAAAGTTGCTCAGGTTGCCAGTATGGATAAAAATATTTTACCACAGGAGTTTACGAAAAAGTTTATGGAGGCTCAATATCAGGCGCCTCCCCTTTCTGCTCCATTGGTAAGAAGAACCTTTAAAAAAGTTAGCGGAAAAAATCCGGAGGATATTTTTGATAGTTTTTCTCCTGAATCAGTTCACGCTGCCTCTATCGGACAAGTTCATAAAGCGGCCCTGAATAATAAAGAGTTAGCTGTTAAAATTCAATATCCCGGTGTAGCTGAAAGTGTGGAGTCGGACCTTCAGGTAATTAAACCTATAGCTTACCGGATTTTTGGAATCAAAGGCAAGCAAGCTGAGGATTTCTTTGAAGAAGTAAAAAACAGAATGCTCGAAGAAACAGACTACCTGCAGGAAATGAAACAGGGAATTGAATTAGGGAATTTTTGCAAACACCTGCCGGGAATGGAATTTCCAAGCTATTATAAAGATGTTTCTTCTTCTAAGATATTGGTCATGGACTGGATGAACGGAAAACCTCTAAAGCTCATCTTAGACGAGGTCGAAAATCTACCACAAATTACCAGAAATTCAATTGGACAAAGACTTTGGGATTTCTTTGAGTTTCAGATACATGTTTTGAAAAAATTTCATGCAGATCCACATCCCGGAAATTTCTTGATAAAAGATGATTTTACCATACAGGTTATAGATTTCGGTTGCGTAAAAAATATAAGCGAAGAGTTTTACACAAATTTCTTCAGTTTGCTAAAAGATGACGTTATGCATGATGATCATGTATTTGATTACTATGCTTATAAACTTCAAATGCTGTATGAAGAAGATACACCCAAAGAGCTATTTTTCTTTAGAAACAGCTTAAAAGAAGCCATTAGAATTTTATCAAAGCCTTTTAAAACCGAACATTTTGATTTTGGTGAGGACAGCTTTTTAGATGAGCTCTCTGACTTTGGATTGCGTATGTCTAAAACTCCGGAGGTTTATAAAAATAAACGCGCCAGAGGGCCGGCAGATGCCTTGTATGTAAACAGAACCTACTTCGGCTTATTTACTATACTGAGTAAGCTAAAAGCAAATATCAAAACTGAAAATAAATGGGTAAAAGAAATAAATACCCAATATGGTTGATAGTTGGCTTTTATAAAATCAGCCATCGATAAAAAGAATCAAAACAAATTAAGCGGCTACTGCTCGCAATAGCCGCTTAATTTGTTATCTGCTCAACTCCAATATTACGTCAAACTCTTCAGCTTTCAGTGGCATAACGCTTAAACGGCTTTGTCTTACAAGGGCAATTTCATCCAAACGCTCATCTTTTTTAACCATCTCAAGGCTGACAGGATTTTTTAATTTTTCCTTTGCTTTAATGTCAACGGCTACCCAGCGATCATCTTTGGTTGTTGGGTCCTGATATGCTTCTTTTACTACTTCCGAAACACCGACAACCTGCTTTTCTTTAACACTATGGTAAAAAAGTACCATGTCACCTTTTTTCATTTCTTTCAAATTATTTCTGGCCTGGTAGTTTCTCACACCATCCCAAAAAGTTTTTTTATCCTTTACCAAATCATCCCAAGAGTAAGTTCCCGGTTCAGATTTTACCAACCAATAGTTCATAATTTATCTTTTAATTTTTCAATGCAAGTATATAACAAAATAAAAAAAGTTTGCAGCCCGAAGCGCAGTTTATTTTAAAAAATGACAATCGATGCCTCAAGCAACTCTATAAATAAAAAAACGGTTGTCTGAAAATTCAAACAACCGTTTTTACTTAATAAAGAATTTAAAAATTACTTAGACTCGTCTGAATCAGTGTCTTTTTCTTTTTTATCTTCTTTTTTTTCAGCTTTCGAATCAGCCTTTTTTTCTGCTTCAGAATCAGATGTTTTCTCAGCATCGTCGTCTGCTTCCTTTTCTTCAGCATCTGCCGCTTTCGCTTTTTTCTTGGCAGCTGTTTCAAGCTTAGATTTTGCAGCTTCTTTGCTTTGAGTATCCATCTTTTCCTTAAGTTCATTCAATGCTTCAAGATCACCTAAAGTAGACTTTTCAGTCTGCTTGTTCATTTTTTGAACCTTTTGTTTGGTGACTTTTTGCTCTTTTTGAACTTCCACTTCTTTTTGCTTCATCTCTTCATTTTTCTGTTCGCCCCAGAATTTTGAATGAGAAACTAAAATCCGCTTATTGTTTCTGTCAAATTCAAGAATAACAAAGTTTAGCACTTCTTCATCAGCCGGTGTGGTTCCATCTTCTTTTTTAAGATGCTTAATCGGGCAGAAGCCTTCTAAACCGTATGGTAATAAGACAATAGCACCTTTATCATCTTTTTTCTGAACAGAACCTTCGTGCATAGAACCTACAGGGAACACTTCTTCAAATGCATCCCATGGATCTTCTTCGATTTGCTTGTGTCCTAAAGATAGTTTTCTGTTTTCTTCATCTATTTCAAGAACTACAATTTCGATCTTATCACCTACTTTAGTTACCTCAGAAGGGTGATTGTAGCGCTTTGTCCATGACAAATCAGAAATATGAACCATACCACCGATACCTTCATCCAATTCAATGAATACTCCGTAAGGTGTGATATTCTTCACTTCTCCGGTATGCTTGGAACCCGGAGGGAATTTCGTATCAACATTCTCCCATGGATCCGGCTTCAGACGCTTAATGCTTAATGACATTTTACGCTCTTCTCTGTCTATTGTCATTACTTTAGCTTCATGAGCATCGCCTAACTTGAAAAACTCTTTTGAGTTTACAGGCTGGTATGACCAGGAAACTTCTGAAATATGGACTAAACCTTCAACACCCGGAATAATTTCAAGGAAAGCTCCGTAGTCTTCTATATTAACTATTTTACCTTTTACGGTTGAGCCAATTTCCAATTCTTTATCTAAAGTATCCCATGGATGGTCTTGTAATTGCTTCAAACCAAGAGAAATTCTTTTCTTCTCATCGTCAAAATCAAGAACAACAACATTAATGGTTTCGTTAAGCTCTAATACTTCGTTCGGGTGGTTAATTCTACCCCAGGAAATATCAGTGATATATAATAGACCATCTACTCCACCTAAATCGATAAAGGCACCAAAATCAGTAAGGTTTTTAACCGTACCTTCAAGTACCTGTCCTTTTTCAAGTGTTGAGATAATCTGAGCTCTTTGCTCTTCTATATCGCTTTCAATAAGTGCTTTGTGAGAAACAACGGCATTTTTAATCGTTTCGTTGATTTTAACAACTTTAAATTCCATTGTCTTACCTACAAAACTATCGTAATCCAAAATAGGCTTCACATCAATTTGTGATCCCGGTAAGAATGTTTCCATTCCTAACACATCAACAATAAGTCCACCTTTTGTTTTACTGATTACTTTTCCTTCAACTACTAATTCTTTTTCATAAGACTCTACTATAGTGTCCCATGCTTTTACAAGTTTCGCATTTTTTCTGGAAAGTAAAAGTTGTCCGCGCTCGTCTTCCTTACGAACAACATATACGTCAACATCAGTTCCAATTTTGATTTCATCTAAATCTCTGAATTCAGATTTTGAAACTAAACCGTCTGATTTGAAACCAATATTAAGAATAACATCATTTTCTGTAACTCCTACTATAGAACCTTTTACAATCTCGTTATCATTGATTTCAACGAGTGTATCGGTATACATATCCTCAAGCTTTTTGAATTCACCTTTGGTGTAATCAAGCTTAGACTCATCTTCAGCATCCCAATCATAATCGTCGTGAGCTACTGCAACTTTCTCTTCAGTAACCTCTGCAGGTTCTTCAGTTTCAGCTTTCTTTTCTTCTGTAGAATCCTCAGCAGAAACAGTTTCTTCAACTTTTTCTTCTTTTGAAGATTCTTCAGCAGCTACCTCTTTTGATGGCTCTTCTGATTTGTCTTCGGTTGGAGTTTCTTCAGTTTCACTTTTTTTCCCTTCACCGGCATCATTTGTTACCGGATCCTCCTTATGAGCCTGCTCTTGCTTCTCATCACTTTTTGGAGATTTCTCTTCGGCAGAAGCAGGGTTTTTGTCTTTGTTAGACTCTTCTTGCTCGAAGTTTTGGTTTTCTAAATTTTTTTCAGTCAATTTTAAATCCTTTTGTTAATAAATAATTATCTTTTGCATCAAAGCAAACAGGCCACAAAAATACATCTTTTTTTAAAAATATAAAATCTCAAACTGCTTTATTTTCAATATTTTCGTGTTTATTTTTGAGTATCAAAATCAATTACTTGGAAAACAGGCACTATATTTGAATTATAAGAAATTGTAAGCTTTTTTTTAAAAAAAATATTTTAACTATTTAAAAATAAAATCCGCACTTTTTAAACGCCTAAAAGAGTCAAGACGACTTGAAATGCAATCATATGAAAAAAAGACACATAATTTCCTTTTTGTTTTCAATCCTGTTTTTTGCAGTATCAAGTAGCTTAAGTGCTCAAAACTCCATACAAATAAAGGGAGAAGTAAATCATTTACTATACAATGAGCAATTAATAGGCGCACATATAATCTTATCGGATAAAGAAAAAGAAACTGTTGTGAAAGCAATGCTTACTGGCGAAAGTGGAAATTTTAACTTTTCTATTGATTCTACCGGGCTTTACAAACTGGAAATTTCTTATCTGGGATTACAAGGTTTTGATACTATACTGGATATCCAAAACTATCAGCAGATTAATTTAGGTCAGATATCGTTGAGTCCAAATCTTGAATTAGGTGAAATAGAAATAGTAGCTGAAGTACAGCCACAAGTCATGCGGGGTGATACTACAGAATTTAATGCTGCTGCTTTTAAATCAGACAGAGACGCTTCTGCCGGTGATTTAATCCGAAAAATGCCGGGAATAGTTATTGAAAACGGAGAAGTGCAGGCACAGGGTGAAAGTGTAAGGAGAGTTTTAGTAGACGGAGAGGAATTTTTTGGAGATGATGCTACTATAGTTTTACAAAATCTGCCGGCTGATATGATTGAAAGAGTTCAGGTTTATGACAGAGAGTCAGATCAGTCGAGATTTACAGGTATTTCTGATGGAAATGAAGAAAAAACGATAAACATTATTACCCGTAAAGACATGAGTACCGGTCAATTTGGACGTGTTTTTGGAGGTTATGGCACCGATAACCATTACATAGCCGGTGGCACAACTAATATTTTTCAGGGGCAAAGAAGAATCTCTTTCATTGGCTTGTCAAATAATATAAATCAGCAAAATTTTGATAGTGAAGACTTGACCGGAGTGGTTTCACCCCAATCTCAAAACCAAAGAGGTGGCCGTGGCGGAAGAGGAGGTAGAGGCAGAGGTGGAGATTCGGGAAATTTCAGAATTGGGCCGACTCCCGGAAACTCAAGAATACATTCATTAGGCGTAAATTATACCGATAGATGGGGAGATAATATCAAAGTTAGTGGCAGTTATTTTGTGAATCATACTAATAATGTAAACAATAGAATAATTAACAGAGACTACCTATTTGGTGAAGGGCAAGGATTAATTTATGATGAAGTTTTTAACTCGGAAAGTGATAATTTAAATCATAGATTCAATAGCCGGATTGAATATACAATTACTGAAAGAAGTTCATTGATTTTTAGTCCGGGTGTAAGCTTTCAAAACTTAAACTCCTCAAGTATTTTACAAAACAGCAGTATGCAAAACAATGAATTGATCAGTGAAAGCGAAAATTTAAGATCTAATCAATTCAATGCGTTAAACATGAATAATTCTTTACTTTTCAGACACAGATTTGAAAAAGAAAGAAGAACGTTTTCATTAAACATCAGTCAGCAGTTTAACAACAGATCCGGTGAAGGAACAACTGATTTTTATAATATTCCCGAAGGAGATTCAGACAGTTTGGTGATTTTAAATCAGGAAAATACCAGCTTTAGCAGAAGACAAACCTATAGTTTTAACTTTGCCTATACAGAGCCGATTACAGAAAGAAGCACATTACAATTTAATTACAGACCCAGATTTTCATTGAATAATTCTGAACAAGAAACTTTTAATATTGAGACAGATGAAACCGTTGCCTTAGATTCAAACTTAACTAACCTTTACGAAAGTGTTTACGAAAGTCATCTCGGTGGTGTGAATTACAGCTTTAATGACTCTTTATGGAATTTTAGTGTGGGCATGAATTATCAGTGGGCTCAATTAAAAGGAGAGCAGCGTTTTCCTCAGTTGGAAAGCGTTAGCCAGGACTTTCAAAGCTTTTTACCTTCGGTTCGTTTCAGATATCGCCTGAGCAGAAATATGAATTTAAATCTAAACTACAGTACCCAAACCAATGAACCCTCAGTTAATCAACTGCAAAATGTAATTGATAACAGCAATACTTTATTGCTTAGCGCAGGAAATCCTTCTTTGGTTCAGAGCTACAGACATAATGTAAATCTTCGTTTCAATAGAAATATGCCTGAAACATCCAGAAGCTTTTTTGTTTTTATGAACTTTAATAAAAGTCAGAATTTTATAGGTAATGAAACTGTTTTTGCAAATGCGGATACCATTGTTGATGGTGATATTTTTCTGCCTGCCGGTGTGCAACTCAGCAGACCTCAAAACCTGGACGGACAAATGAGTTTCAGAATATTTGTTAATTATTCTATGCCGGTAAAATTTTTAAAAAGCAATTTCAGCATAAACTCCGGCCTACAAATCAACAGAACCCCTACCCTGTTTAACGGAAATAGTTTTTTCACAAACAGACAGACATTATCTTCGGGATTTTCATTTTCAAGTAATATCAGCCAACAGCTAGATTTCTTTGTTGGATATAGTGCACAATACAATCTGGTTGATAATAATACACCTAATGCTCTTTCTAACAATTATTTTTCACAAAATACAAGAGCAAATATCAAATGGGTTTCTGACAGTGGATTGAATCTTTCAGCTGAAGTAAACCACCTTTTTTATAATGCCTCTGCCGCAGATTTCACAAATTCCTATCTATTGTTAAATGCCAATATCGGATACCGTTTTGCCAGAAATGGAGCCGCAGAAGTTAAATTAGGGGTATTTGATATTCTCAACAGCAATAACAGTTATCAGAGAACTGCTTCTGAATTGTATGTACAGGAAAGTCAAAACAGTGTGTTAAATCGCTACTTCATGCTTACATTTTCCTACATGTTCAGAAACTTCAGTGCAGCATAGTAGACTTTTATTTGCTGAATCAGATAGACCATACCATAAGAGATAACCATCTCTAAAGCACAACCATTAATTTTAATTCCGGGATTTTCTTTTTTGAATTTCCAATACCACAAAGGGTTTGAGGCATTTTTTTGCTTAAAATAGTAAGCAAGCGCAAAAACTTTTTTGTAAAATACTTGACTTTTGGTAAAATCACTTGTAGTTTACAGTTGTTATCGCGCTTGCAGCTTACTACTTCTCTCCTGTTTTATTTGTACGCTAACTTCTCTCCAAAAGTTACATTACTTAAAACATTTTTTATGAAATTTTTTATTACACTACTCAGCGCAGGTCTTTTAATGTCTCAAACAATGTCTGCAAAGGTCATTTTTGATAAAGTTTATGGCGAAAGTACTTGCTATAATGATGCTTTTGATATACTGGCTCTTGATAACAACCAATTTCTGGTTTCAGGAGCTGATTTTTGCCCACACTCTAATACGGAGAGGCAAACAAATCAATTTGTGATTGACAATGAAGGAGAGATTCTTCATCATTTTCAAAATTCTGACATCAATGGATTAGTAAGAAAAACACCCGACAATCATTTAATTTATGCCGGTGGAAATTCAGCCGGATTGAATTATGACACTGTTGTAATTACCAAAACCGATTTAGTTGGACAGGAAATATGGACTACACCTATTTATTTTAACAGTTGTCTGAATAATGTTTGGGATGTTCAGGTTTTAGATAATAATCAAATCATAGTTGCCGGTACATATACCTTTACCGGATGTACAAACCCACTTTATGACAGTTATGTAAGTCTTTTAGATGAAAATGGAAATATTTTGTGGAACTATCGTCATGAAGGTCCGCTTAATGATCAGCTTTACAGTATCAGACAAACTCCGGATGGCGGTTTTGTTGCAGCCGGCTGGACATCTTCTGTTAGCGGCGGGTTAAATGAAAAACTCCTGATAAAAATCGATGCGAATGGCTCAGAAGAATGGGTGAGAACATTTTCAGGAGATAACAATCACTATTATGCTTACGGGCTGACAATCACTCCGGATGGCAGTATCATTAGCATTGGATATACCGATAAAATAAAAGTAATGAAAACAGATGCTTACGGAATAAGTATCTGGGAAAATACCTATGGCGAAGCTTGTGGCGGAATCTACTTTCAAACACTCCTAACTAAGGACGGCGGGCTGGCATTTCTGGCAAATAAAAACACCGGAAATGGCTGCCGCTCTGTTCTTTTCAAAACAAGCAAAGATGGCGACCTTTACTGGGAAAAAGCCTGGGATGCAAGGTTGAGAAGTGTTATTGAAAAAAATGACGGAAGCTTTATGTTAGCCGGTTCAAAAGACCATTTACCCAATGCCTATGTGGTACATTTTGACTCTCTTAAGTTTCTTTCTACTTATACTTCAGATGATTTGAATGATAAAAACCTAAGTGATAAAAATTTACAAAACGAAAATAATGACAACACATTCACACACATAGATGAATCAAACCTTTCTAATGCAGCATACTATGAAAATAAATTGGATGAGGAAGTGATTTCAAATGTTGAAATGGAAAATGCTGAAAACAATTCATTTCAAATAAGTTTATATCCAATTCCGGCAGAAAGCTATTTACAAGTTGAATTTAATAAAAACATCGCTACAAGTTTAAGTGTCTATAACTTTCAGGGGCAAAGAATTTTTGAACATGATATCAGAAATGTGAGTGAGTTTACCATTAACAGGAATAGCCTCCCTGCCGGTCAGTACCTTTTAATCATAAAAGACAATAAAAACAGATTACACACGGAACGATTTATATTCCGCTAAGATTTACTCTATCAACCATTTTAAAGAAGCCCGGAGAAGAAATTTCCGGGTTTTTTTATGTTACAAATTGGGCTTAGTCATATTTACAGCAACTACTGAATGGATTTCAGGAACGGCTTTTTTGACAGCTTCTTCTATACCTGCCTTCATAGTGAAATAGCTTTGCGGGCAAGTTTCACAGGCACCTACTAATCTAACCTTAAGAATATTTTCTTCGGTAAGTTCTAATACCTCGACATTTCCACCATCTTTTTTAAGATAGGGTCTCATGGTATCTAATGAACGTTCTACACGTTCCAATATGTCTGCATTTTCTACCATTATTTATAATTATTCGTTGAAGTAAGATAATCAAAAAAAACCGATTATTATACTTGTTTTACTTCTTTCTTTTCAGCATTTAAAATTGAAATATACCTGGCTACATTTTCACCTAAATTCATAAAAGCTTCTGCTGTTGGATTTTCTTTTTCCAAAACTACAGGAGCTCCAAAGTCTCCACCTTCCCTGATGGATTGTACTAACGGAATTTCTCCAAGAAAATTTGTATCAAACTCTTCGGCGATTCTTCGACCGCCTCCTTTACCAAAAATATAATATCTGTTTTGCGGTAATTCCTTAGGTGTAAAGTAAGACATGTTTTCTACTACTCCAATTACAGGAATATTAATAGATTCCATTCTGAACATGCTGATACCTTTCTGAGCATCTGCTAAAGCAACATCCTGAGGGGTTGTCACTATAACAGCACCGGTTATAGGTAATGTTTGAGCAATGGTTAAATGAACATCACCGGTTCCGGGAGGCAGATCCAGCAATAAGTAATCTAATTCGCCCCAAATTACATCTGTTACAAACTGTCTTAAAGCTGAAGAAACCATAGGCCCTCTCCAAACAACAGACTGTCTTTCATCGATTAAAAAACCGATGGATAAAATTTTAACGCCCCATTTTTCAATAGGTAAAATATAGTGTTTATTCTCAATTTTCTGAATGGCAGGTCGCTCCCCTTTTAGTCCAAACATAATAGGTATAGACGGGCCATGAATATCTGCGTCAATAATTCCGACTTTAGCACCCTTTCTGGCAAGTGCCAAAGCTAAATTTACTGCTACAGTGGACTTCCCCACTCCGCCTTTACCGGATGCTACGCAAACGATGTTACGAACTCCCGGTAATAAATTTAAATCTTTTCTCGGTGTAGTAACTCTGGCGGTCATTTCTATAGAAACATCCAAATCCGGACTTATTAATGTAGAAATAGCTTTCCTGCAATCTGCCTCTATCTGCTCCTTTAACGGGCAAGCGGGAGTAGTCAGCACAACGGTAAATGAAAGTTTGTTACCCTCAATCTGTATTTTCTCAATCATGTTTAAATAGACCAAATCTTTCTTTAAATCAGGATCGTGTACAGTACTTAATGCTTCTAAAACTTGATCTTTTGTGATATTCATCTCTATTTTTTTTACTTTCTGTTTATGAAAGTATTTTTTTAAAAAGCTTGTATTACCTGGCCATCAAAATACACTAATAAATGATGCGGTATCCTTTTGAACATAACAACATTGTTAGAAAGTTCATAAGAAGTGACATTTTGGTTGTATAAAACTTTTTTCTCTCCGTTAATAAATCCTATAAGTTTGTTATCCAGGTCTTTATATACTAACATATCCCTGTCAATATAGAAACTCTCAGGTATATAATATTCCAATGTCCTGCTTTCACCATTATAAAAAACATTGAAATGATTAGATTGATCTGCATAAACCATAATATTTTGTTCCAATTGCATCATAGATGGTCTGGACTGCATAAGTTCATAAATTTCACCATTGTAGAATACATTAAAATTTTGCTGAGAATTTACATAAGCAACCATATCAAAACCAACACTAAAAGTCAATGGTTTAAATGATTCCAATAAAGTGATCTCCCCTTTATGAAAAACATTAAAATTGTCCATATAATCAATGTAAGCTACGGTGTTTTTAGATATCCCATAAGAAGAAGGCTTGCCATAAGTGTTTAGTTCCATTACATTACCTCTGTAAACGGCCTTTAGAAAATCATTTCTATCATTGTAAATAACAACGTTATTTTTTGCATCAAAAAACGGTACGCTCCAACTCTCCAGCTGATTGGTTATTCCATATTGAAAAAGCTGAAAGAAACCGAGATGGTCGTTAAAAACAATCAAGCTATCAGTAATTACTATATCGGACTCTACCCATCGGGCAACGGTTTCTATACGATTTCTGTAAAGCGCATAAATATCATTGAATCTTCTGTAAACCATTAAAAAATCGGTAGCATAAAAAAAGTGTGGCCTGTCCTGTTCTATTGTTTGTACAGTTCCATTATAATAAATTTTTAAGTGGTCGGCATTATCTATATAGACAACATAATTTCTACCAACGGCGTATTCTTTGGGAGGTAAATGTTCTATTTGCCTTACTACACCATTATCAAAAATGTAGAAACGGTCTCTTACATCTTTAAAAGCTGTAATTCCCTGAGCACAGACTTCAGTAGGAAGATTTAAAAGAAAGAAAAAAAACGAAAAGATTAAAAGCAGTAGTTTATTATTTTTCACCAAATAACTTTTATGTAATTAAAAAACTGAAAAAGCTCTCAGGTGATAAACTATTTGATTGGAGATTCAAAGTTTTCTTCAAATTCTTCCCAGTCAACTGTTTTATAATAATTCTCTCCAAAATACTGAAGGAACATATGGAGAGCATTGGGTTCACGATAACCCGGTATAGGTTGTAAAAGGTCATTATTTTCATCTAAAAAAACGATGGACGGGTAACTCATTCTTCCCTGTAATAAAGTTGCCGGAAGTTCATGATACCCTCTTCTGCCACTCTCTACAAAGCGATATACCTGATCTCCAATTGTTATCGGCTCTTTCATTTCACCGTTCATTTTAACCGGGTAAAAATGTTTGTTTATGTATTCAATAATAAACGGATGAGAGTATGTATTTTGGTCCATACGACGGCACCAGCCGCACCAATCCGTGTAAACGTCAATGAAAATTTTCTTTGGGTTTGCTGTATTTTTTTCAAGTGCCTCCTGGATGGGCAACCAATTTATTGATTCATCCTGACTTTCATTATTAGAGGCATTAAGTTGCCAAACTATCAAAGAGAAAAATACTAAAAATAATGTACGCATAATTAATTTGGTTTTCATTTTTAATTCTAAGCCGATGCTTTTTTTATCCTAAATTGAATTGCAATAAGTTTGCCAATCTTCATAAATGATAAATATAAGTTTTTTTTAGTGAATTCAAACCTTTATAAGATAAAAACTTTTTGTTAGAAAATGTTTATTATAAAAAGTAAATGCCTTGCTTTTATTGTATTTTAGATAGAGAACCAATGGATGATTGCAAAATCTCTGATTCATCAACATAAACATAGGAAGGCATTATAAAATCTATCTGAACAGGATTTTCCAAACCCTTTTCAATTAAAATTTTCATATTGACCCATCTGGGGGTTTGTAATAAGTAATGGTGTATCAAAAAACTTTTCAACTGATAAGACTCTTTTCGCAAATTTGATAAATCACCATCCGGATTTAAGAGATTCTCTGTATTATTCAAGAGTTCATTCAGGTAGCTTTCGCTTATCACTTCTGAAATAATGACAAAAGCATTCTTTAATTCATCCCCATAAATATTTTCTGAGGGCGATAAATACGTTTCATGAATTGCCGCAAATTTGACCATTTCCGTATTCAAATCCTCCATACTTACCACATCATCCCAATATCTGGGTAAAAGCATAGAAATTTGATTATAAGTAACACTTTCAGTACTTAGTTTTGCACTATCTACATTAATGCTATACATTGGATAATCGGCATATCTGGTGCCTCTTTCGCTACTTTCACAACCCCAAAGCATAAAAATAAAGAAACTAAACCAAACTACCGCATAGGAATTATTCATTCTGTTCATTTTTATTGTACCCCACCTACATTAACGTCTCTTGAAACTTTTCGTATTAATCCCTGTAAAACTTTTCCGGGACCAATTTCCATAAATTCTGTTGCACCGTCTGCAAGCATCTGTTCAACGCTTTGTGTCCATTTTACCGGAGCAGTCAACTGAGCAATTAAGTTTTTTTGAATCTCTGCAGGGTCAGAAACAGCAGTAGCTGTATAGTTTTGATATACGGGACATTCAGGCTTAGAAAAATGTGTCTTAAGAATTGCTTCTTCCAGTTTCACTCTTGCCGGTTCCATCAGTGGTGAGTGAAAAGCACCACCTACATTTAATATCATAGCTCTTCTGGCTCCGGCTTCTTTTAGTTTTTCACAGGCAGCATCGATTCCCTTTAACGAACCACTGATTACGAGCTGTCCGGGGCAATTGAAATTTGCAGCCACAACTATTTCATCGCTGATAGAATTACAGACTTCAACAACTATATTATCGTCAAGTCCGATTATGGCAGCCATAGTAGAAGGTTCTAATTCACAAGCTTCCTGCATGGCCAGCGCTCTTTTATAGACTAGTTTCAAAGCATCCTCAAACTCTAAGGTTTTATTCGCAACCAAAGCAGAAAACTCACCCAGCGAATGTCCTGCAACCATATCCGGTTTAATATTTCTACTAACTGAACTATAGGCTGCAATTGAATGTGTAAATACCGCAGGTTGCGTAATTTTTGTTTGCTTTAAAGCGCTTTCCTCACCTTCAAACATCACCTTCGTCAACTCAAAACCCAGTACTTCGTTGGCTTTATCAAAAATAGTTTTAGAAGCCGGTGAAGTATCATAAAGTAATTTACCCATTCCGGTAAACTGTGCCCCTTGACCCGGGAAAACAAAAGCTTTCATATTTAATTTTTATCTGATTAAGTTAAGAAATTCGGTTCGGGTTGCCTGATTCATAAACTCTCCTCTAAAGGCCGATGTGGTTGTTTGAGAGTTTTGCTTTTGAGAACCACGCATCATCATACAAAGATGCTGAGCTTCAATAACTACAGCTGCTCCCTGTGGTTTTAAAACATCTACTATACATTCTATAATTTGAGTAGTTAATCGTTCCTGAACTTGCAGTCGTCTTGCAAAAACATCCACTACTCTAGGAATTTTACTTAAACCAACTATTTTCCCATTAGGGATATAAGCCACATGAGCCTTACCAAAAAAAGGAAGTATATGATGTTCACAAAGTGAATAAACTTCAATATCTTTTACCACAACCATTTCATTATGGTCTTCATCGAAAACGGCACTTTCTAAAATTTTGGCCGGATCCATTTGATATCCCTGAGTAAGAAATTGCATGGCCTTAGCTATCCTTTCGGGTGTTTTAATCAGGCCGTCTCTGGAAGAATCTTCTCCCAAACTTTTAATTATTTTTTCATATAAATCAGCGAGATAATCCGTTTGTCCTTCATTATAAACATCTATTTTCTTGTAATTTTTGGGATTTTCTTTCATGTATCTGATTTAATTATTCTCCAAAATATTCTGCATATATGTTTTCTGTCTCATAAAGCTTAACGGAATGTAGTGAACAGCCTTTAATATTCAGCTCCAGTTCTTTCCAAATGGCGATTACCAAATTTTCGGTAGAAGGCATGATTCCATCTAAAAATGGAACATCCATATTCAAATTTCTATGATCTAATTTATCAATCACTTTTTCTTTTATGAGAGTTCCTAACTCTTTCACATTTATGATAAACCCCGTGTCCGGGTCAGGCGTTCCTTTTACAGTTACAAACAATTGATAATTATGACCGTGCCAGTTTGTGTTTGCACATTTGCCAAAAACACTTCTGTTCTTTTCTTCTGACCACTTAGGATTAAAAAGTTTGTGTGCTGCATTAAAGGTTTCGCGCCTCGTCAAATAAACCATGCTCACTTTTTTTGTGCAAAGATAAGCATTAAAACATTTTCTTTAATAAAGCAGTGCTTTTCTTCTACTTTTAATCCTAAAATCTGTGGATTTCATTGTTTTTATTTAGGGTGAAAATGGAAATTTGCTTCGCAAGACCCAAAGGAGAAAGTAGGCAGTGGCAGTAGGCACTTATGAAAGAACCAAGACCCAAGTATGACCAAGACCCAAATTCCAAAAATTCAAAGGCAGCAATTTTATTAGCCGGCTCATAAAAGGGAAAACCTAAAAAATCCGTTATTATGAAATAATCCTTGAATAACCCGCAAGGTTTTTGTTTTTTCAATTGCATCTGAATTCACTAACAATAAAATTCATTATAAAAGTAAACCTTGCGGGTTTATCCCGGAACCAAGACCCAAGAGAGAAATGGAAAAATTATGATGGAAAATATGCTTCGCAAGTCCCAAGAGCCCAAATTTCAAGAGCCCAAATTCCAAGAAAATTTAGACAGCGGCAGTAGGCGCTTTGCAGTTTATGGAAAAATTATGATGGAAAATGGCAAATGGAAGAAAGTAAATTTAAATCTAAAAAACCAAAAATTCAACTCTAACAAGAACAGATAACCAATTATAAATTATGTATATAAATTCATAGATTTCAACTTTTTAGAAATAGAATTGTTAAAGTTTTTGTTATATTAGTTAGATTAAATTACGGTTATACACTTTTAAGTACCTTTAATGAGAAAAAATATACTTTTTAAATCTACCGGCTTCCTGTTTCTATTTATTTTAACTGCTGTAAGTGCTCATAGCTTTGAAATTGGGCGATATACTATCACTTATCAAGATCCGGACAGAAATAACAGAAGCATACCTACAGAAATATATTATCCTGCACAAACTGCCGGCACTCAGACTCCATTTGCGAACGGTACTTTCCCGGTGGTAGTTTTTGGGCACGGATTTGCAATGGAATGGTCGGCCTACCAAAATATATGGGAGTTTTTAGTATCTCAAGGATATATAGTTGCTTTCCCCAAAACTGAAAACACCCTTTTTCCTCCTCCCAGTCATGGTGATTTTGGTGCTGACATTAACTTTTTAGTTGGTCAGATTATACAATCCGGCAATACACCGGGCTCTTTCTTTTATGGGAAAACCAATAATAAAGCCGCCGTATTGGGGCACTCAATGGGTGGAGGTGCTGCTTTTTTAGCTGCTGACGGAGGGCATTCTGCCATTAAAACAAAAATTACATTAGCGGCAGCTGAAACCAACCCTTCTGCTATTGGGGCGGCTGAAAATATAGATATCCCTTCATTGGTTATTGCCGGTGCCAATGATTGTGTAACCCCTCCGGGTGACCATCAGATACTTATGTACAACGAACTTTCGACTGCTTGTAAATTTTATGTAAGCATTGAAGGTGCCAGCCATTGTCAATTTGCCAATTCTAATTTCAACTGCTCATTTGGAGAAAGCACCTGCTCCCCCTCTGCTTCGATTTCAAGAGCCGTGCAACAAAGCAGAACAAATGATTTAATTTTACCCTGGCTAAACTATTTTTTAAAAGGGCAATGCACTGCCTGGGAAACTTTCAATGATTATATTGAAAATCAAAGTTTTATAGACTTTAATGCTTCCTGTTTGCTTAATCCGGCTACTGCTGAAATTGAAATCACAGGTGATTCTGACTTTTGTGAAGGAGAATCTGCAATATTAAGTACTGCCTCTGATGATTCATACACCTATTCCTGGAATAATGGAAGTTCTGACAGTATTATTATCGTTAATCAAAGCGGTACTTATTCTGTGATAGTTACTGACCCGGCCGGCTGTTCTGATACCTCAGAAGTCCAAATTAATGTTTTACCTTCTCCTTCCCCATCCATAAATGCCATTCCCGGAAACGCAGTATGCTCCGTTGACAGTATAATACTCAGCACGCAAAATGTATATAACAGCTACCTTTGGAGTACTGGCTCTACTGAGGCAAATACAATTATATATGATAATGACACTATCTCGGTAATAGTTACCTACCAGAACGGTTGTTCCGGCACGAATGAGATTGTACTTGAGTTTTTTGAACAACCCGATAGTGGCTTTTTATACTTTGAGAACGATACCTTGTTTTCCAGTATTAACGGTACTTTTTACAACTGGATGTTAGACGGTGAAATATTGCCTGCAAACCCGCAACAAAACTTTATTCTTCCGGAAAGTGAGGGCGTTTATATGTTAGAGATTGTTCAAAGTGAAAATTGTAGTATTTATACAGAGCCGTTTTTATTCACTTTTAACCATAACCGGAATTTAGAAAACAACATAGATTTTACAGCTTATGTGCAAAACAATCTTTTGAAAGTAAACATAAATACTGTTGAATCTAAAAAGCTTGTATTTGAACTGTTTGATATTCAGGGGCGAATTATTCATCAAAACCACCGGGAAATTTATAAAAACAGCCATTTTACCTTAACTGAAACCGGAAACCTCAGTAGTGGTTTATATCTTTTAAGAGTCAGCAAGGGTGCGCAAAGGCAAGTTCAGAAAATTTATATTAACCATTAATCTCCCCACTTACCTTTCTTAACAATTTCGCCTACATGTTTGTCAGGGTCTTCAAAGTAGAATGATTCACCTGTTTTGTGCAATGGGTTACCTAGTTTTAAATTTTTAATTTCATGGAGTAGTTTTTTAATTTGCTGCATGCATCTACAAACATTCACTGAATCAGGGTTTTAAAATAATAGAACATTCGAACAATCGAATAGTGAAGTAAAAATGAAAGAAACGGGTTAATTTTAGTAACGTTCTGATTTCTGATTTCTTCATTCAAATGTTCTATTGTTCAAATTAACCATTAATCTCCCCACATACCTTTCATAACAATTTCGCCTACATGTTTTTCTGGGTCTTCAAAGTAGAATGATTCAAACCCTCTCCCCCATTTTTCTTCATGAATTATGGGAATATTCTTCTTTTGAAAAAAAGCTTTCCACTGCAAATATTCTTCTTTTTTACATTCCAATGCATAGTGCATTTTACCTTCTCCAAAATGAGGAGGTAAATTCTTATCTTCTTTTGTACTTTCAGAAATAAAACACAGTAAAACACTTTCTCCGGCACGAAAAAAAATATGTCTGTTTTCCACTTCAGTAATCACCGGAAGTCCGAGTTTTTTATGATAAAAGTCTTTTGTAGCGCTTAAGTCTTTAACATATAAGCAAGTTTCTTTTACTTTTGTAAATGATAAGTTCATAATTAACGATTCTTTTGTTTTAAAACTAAACCAAGCAGGGATTGTTAGCCCTATGATTTTAATTTCAAGTTATAAAAAAAATACGAAATGACTAAAACAGCAATAGTAACCGGAAGTAGTAAAGGCATAGGCTTTAAAGTGACAGAATTATTCCTGAAAGAAGGATATAAAGTTGCGGGCTGGAGCAGAAGTAAAACAAAAATTGACCATAAAAACTTCATCCACATTGACACGGATATGGGTGATGAAAAATCTGTATTAAAAGCTCTTGAAAGCAGTAAAGCATTTTTAGGTGATGCCTTAAGTGTATTAATAAATAATGCAGGCTTAGGCTATTTCTCCAAAACAGAAGAGATGTCTTCTCAGCAATGGCTTGAAATGTTTAACACTAATGTCCATGGAATATTTTATGCCACCAAAGCGGCAATTCCTTACATGCGCAAAGCCGGAGGCGGACACATTTTCAATATTGCATCTATAGCCGGACTCACAGGAGTTCAGGAAGGTGCCGGATATTCGGCAACAAAATTTGCGGTCAGAGGTTTTTCAGAATCTTTATTCAAGGAAGTCAGAAAAGACAACATCAAAGTAAGCTGTATTTATCCCGGCTCTGTAAATACTGAATTTTTCAGGCATGTAGATTCTGTAAAAGCAAATGACACCATGCTTTGGCCAGAAGATGTAGCCGATATGATTCTATATTTTATCAACACTCCGGGAAATTTTTTACCGGTTAATATCGAAATTCGCCCAATGGCTGCCAAATACAATTAAATCATTTATATTTGCATGAATTTTAAATAAAAAACTAAGTATTTAATTGCCGATTTAGATACTCATGTTTATCTAAAGTACACAATACAAATAGAACGAATAATGAAAAAAGTCAGACTAAGAGAAGCTATTAGAGAAGCAATGGAAGAAGAAATGCGCAGAGATGAGTTAGTATTTCTAATGGGTGAAGAAGTTGCTGAGTATAATGGTGCATACAAAGTCAGCGAAGGTATGCTGGACGAATTTGGAGCTAAAAGAATTATTGACACCCCAATTTCAGAATTAGGTTTTGCCGGTTTAGGAGTTGGTGCTGCAATGAACGGATTGCGACCGATAGTTGAATTTATGACATTTAACTTTGCTGTTTTAGCTTTTGATCAAATTGTAAACTCAGCTGCTAAAATGTTGGCTATGACGGGTGGTGAATTTAAGTGTCCCATAGTTTTCAGAGGCCCCAGTGGTTCTGCCGGTCAGTTGGGCGCGCAACACTCCCAAAGTTTTGAAAGCTGGATGGCTAATACGCCCGGCCTTAAAGTAATTTCTATTTCTAATCCTTATGATGCCAAAGGGCTTCTAAAATCTGCTATCAGAGATGAAGACCCGGTGATTTTTATGGAATCTGAGGTAATGTATTCTGATACCGGCGAAATTCCTGAAGAGGAATATCTGATCCCAATTGGCAAAGCAGATATTAAGCAAGAGGGTTCTGATGTAACTATTGTTTCTTTTAACAAAATGGTTAAAGTAGCACTTGATGCAGCAAAAGAACTGAAAAAAGACGGCATAAGTGCTGAAGTTATAGACTTAAGAACAATACGTCCTCTCGATTATGAAACGATTCTCAAATCTGTAAAAAAGACAAACAGAATCATAGTAGTTGAAGAAGCCTGGCCTTTTGGAGCTGTTTCTACTGAAATTGCATACAGCGTTCAGCGACTGGCATTTGATTATATGGATGCACCTTTAATCAGAGTTAATACTGCAGACACACCATTGCATTATGCCCCGACTCATGTGAAAGCATTTTTACCTGATGTTGAAAAAGTTGTGAAAGCGGTTAAAGAAGTAATGTATATCAAAAAGTAAAACGCTTTAGGGTATAAATACAGATTTGACTGATTGCATTCCACTTTTCGTTTGAAAATGTAGATAATAAACTCCTGAAGTCTGTAGTGAGTTGAGATCAATTTTATAATCTGAGCGATTTAAGACTTGGTAGTCTTTTACTTTTCTGCCACTAACATCATAGATATTTAATTTAATTTTTTCATTAGTATTCTTTAATGAAATGTGTGCAATATTTTCATGCACATAAAAATGATCTATGAAATCATTGGGGCTGTTAACATTATTAACATTGATTTCCTTATATCGAACTAAAGTAACTTGTTCATTCCCACCGGCTTGAGCTGATTGAGTTAAAACTTCAAAAACCGGTAAATTATAGCTTTCTGCATACCATCGATAAGAAGTTTCCAGTCTGGCAGGCGGACTAAAAGGAAATCCTATCACATAATTAAAAATACTGTCTTTTACTAAAACTGTTGTTGTTACTTTTAAAACCTCAACACTGACGTTATTCGGTAAAATAAGCTGCCCATAGGCATCAACTTCAGATGAACTTTCTCTTTGCTGCTGCCAATAAGCTAAAGATGGAATATCAACGTCGGCAGTGCTCTCACTTGACCATTGATTAGAAAAAGTTAAGGGAAATTCAAGTATAACCTCAGGATTATCATATCTGGCTGTTATAGGAATTGAGTTTATCAAAAAAGCAAAACCCATATCTAAAAATGCATCATTAGAAGTATGATAAAAAATATAGGAATCATCAATATCAAAGCCGGGTCCCGGGAAATCAAATGCCGGATTTTCTCTGGCGATATTTGAAATAGGTGGAGAAATAGGATTTGTAAATGCCGGATAGAACTGAAAAGGGACAGAAAACGAGCTCAGGTAAACCTCAGAAACATCATCTACTGCAACAACTGTTGAGAAATCCCACACTATATTTTGTCCGGCAGCCTTATAGTCAATTGCAAACACCTGACCGGCTTCTTTAAAATCAAAAACCTCAGATGCTGACGGAGCTGCAAAAGGAATAACTATTTGTGCCTGTATTCTCTCAATCGAAAAAAATATAAATATTAAAAATATAAACCTCATTAACTAATAAATACTTTAAATAACAAGTATAGACAAAAAAATAGAAATATTTGTTTATCAAACAGACTTTATGAAACTATAGCAAATTTAAAAAATAAAATAGCGGAAGAACATCAAATTTGATATCCTTCCGCTATTAAAATGAAACAAGCTTTACTATATTAAGGTAATTCTACATCACCTAATTCATTACCAAAAAAGGTATTATTTCCTAAATCTTCATATACTCCATCATTATTTCTAACTCTCAAGCCATAGCGTGCACTATTACTGACAGTAGAGTTGCCCATTTTCAGGAATCCACTTCCATTAATGTGTACATTTGCATTTCCGGCATTAGCAGAATTTCCACCACCATAAGAAATGTCTACATACTGAAATTCATTTGATGGGTTGTTTGAGTTATCAATTCTTATATAATCCCAGTAACCTTTTGCTTCCTGTTCTCCGGTTACCGTAATAATATTATCGGGATTACCAATCATACTAATAGAACCACTACTTGAAATATTTAATCTGGCTGAAGGCCCCATAAGTATAGTAGTACCGGGCTCTATAGTAAGCGCTGCACTCATGTTAGTAGTACCTTTAAGGTTTATCGGGCCGACAGTATTTTTTACCGTAAAGGGAACATCAATACTTGAACCACCCACCTCAATAGAATTATAAGTATTGTTGCCCACAAAATTATTACTACCATCAATACCGGATACTTGTCTCAGTGAAGCCAAGCTAATTGGGTGTAATTGGCAATTATCAATTTTATTATTTGAAAAATCATTTAACCTTCCATCAACCTGACGAATACGAATGCCATAACGGGCACTGTTTGTAACCTCAGAATGTTGCATAACCAATTGTGAGTTCCCTTGTAAAAATACAGCTGCATTTCCTGCATTGGCAGAATTCCCTCCTCCATTTCGAATTATTGTATGTATCAGCTTGTTATTGGGGTTATTTGAGTTATCAAAGCGTATGTAATCCCAATATCCCGGAGTAGGTGCTTCTCCATCAAAAACAATCGGCAAATCAGATGTACCAACTGCCGCAAGTGATCCGCCACTTCTAACATTAATTCTTGCACTGGCATTCATTCTAATTCGAACTCCCGGTTCAATAGTTACGGCAGCATCTAAATTCCATGTACCGGATACATAATAATCATATGCCGTTGCACTTTGAAATCGATTGTCCAATGTAAGCGGAACATCTTGTGTCCCTGATAATTCAATGGGCGTACCGGTGGTAGGTAGGTCATCTTCATCATCTTTTTGACATGATAAAAATAATACACTTAACAGTAATAATAAAATAGAAAAATTCTTCATGTTTTATGTTTTTAGTTTTAAAATCCAATGACAAAGGTACAATCTAATGAGTAAACTAAAAATACATTATTATCTATTTGTGATGAAAACAATTTTTATTCCTGCATAAACCATCTAAATTAGTTTATTAAATGCTTTATATTGTTTGTAAGTTTCAATAAAAAAGTGGGAACCTGTAAATTAACAAGCTCCCACTTTAAACTAAAAACATAAACCTTAAAACTAAGGCAAACTGATGTCACCTAATAAATTTCCCGTAAAAGTATTGTTTCCTTCATCTACAAAGTTTCCGTTTTGATTACGAACCTTAACTCCGTATTGCTCACTGTAATTAACAGAAGAATTTCCCATTTTAACATAACCTCCGCCATTTACAAAAATAATGGCATCAGCAAATGCACCGGAAGGGCCACCGCCACCATACGAAACATCTACATACTGCAATTCATTTAATGAATAATTTGAATTGTTAAAGCGAATATAATCCCAATAACCGGGCATTTCTTCACGACCTGTAAAAGTTATTCTATTGTTTTCTGTTCCTATCATATTGAGTGATGCATCCTGAGTAACCTCAATTCTTGAAGAAGGCCCCATCAAAAATTCAGAACCGGCATCAACACTTACAGCAGCTTTTAAATAGGTAAGTCCGTTCAAAATAATCGGACCATTCACTTTAGGAATACTAAGTGGTGATTCAATGTGAGCTCCTTCAACAGAAATAGCTTCATAAGTGTTATTGCTCACAAATATTGAGGTTTCATCAAATGTTGCTATCTGGGCAATGCTGGCAAGCTTAATTGGGTACTGCTGGCAATGACTAATTGTATTATTTTTAAAATCCTGAACAATCCCACTACTAAAATTGACTTTAAAGCCATTCGTTGCACTATGGGAGATTTCAGAGTTTTTTAATGTTAAACGGGAATCATTATTCACAAAAACTGCAGCATCAGTAAAAGAAGTAGAATATCCACCACCATATCTTATTATGGTATGCGATAAAATGTTATTGACACTGTTAGAGTGGTCAAAACGAATGTAATCCCAATATCCTGCCACCGGCTCCGAGCCGATAAAAAGTATTGGCTCGTCTTCAGTACCTTCTGCTGTTAAAATCCCACCTTCTGCCACATTAATTCTGGCTCCGGAAGACATTTCAATTCTCACACCCGGTTCAACTATCACATGAGCCCGTAATAGCCAGGTAGATTCTACTATGTAGTCAGACGCATTCGGATCTGAAAAACGATTTTCAAGTGTTCTGGGCTCTTCTTGCCAACCCGTTAAAACAATTGGTTCACCGCTGCTTGGCAAGTCATCATTATCCTTTTTACAGGAAGAAACTAGTACACTGAGTACTAAAATTAGAAATAAGTAATTTTTCATGAGTATATAATTTTTGATTTGACAGCAAAAGTAGACCCTGCTGTTAATCAAAAAAAATACAAAAAAAACCTATTTGTGATAAACGGCTATATTAAATATAATAAAATTAAACATCCATCTCTTTGAGCATTCTATATATCGTAGATTTACCTATTTCTAATTTTTGAGCTACTTTCTTAATGTCGCCGTTATACTTTTTTAGATAAAAGTTTAGAATACGGTTACTATATTCTTTCATGGTCATTTCTTCTTTGAGCAAATCTTCAACCATATGATCTTCCGAAAATGAAATATCCTCCGGTTCAATATCTTTACCATTAATCATCACGGCTGCCAATTCAATTATAGCCTTTAACTCCCTTACATTACCGGGATAGTGGTAGCGTAACAATTTTTTCTTAGCCTTTGAACTAATCACAGGTAAATCAATATTATTTTGTTTGCAAAATTCAATTAGAAAAAATTGTGCTAACAGCAAAATATCATTTCCTCTCTCTCTCAATGGTGGCAGGTATACCGGTAAACCCATCAATCTGTAATATAAATCTTCCCGAAAATTTCCTCTTTTTACCTCTTCTTTTAAATCTCTGTTTGTAGCTACAATAAATCTGGTATTAAAAGGGATAATTTTATTACTGCCAATTCTAGAAAACTCTCTTTCCTGTATGGCTCGCAATAGTTTTGCCTGAAGCGAAAAATCCATTTCACCTATTTCATCGAGAAATAATGTGCCATTATTTGCTTCTTCAAATTTACCTATTCTTAATGAGGAAGCTCCTGTAAATGCACCTCTTTCATGACCAAATAACTCAGATTCCAATAGCTCATTAGGTATGGCCGCAACATTTACCGGAACAAAAGGTCCTTTTTTCTGATTTGAATTATAGTGTATGGACTTTGCAACTAATTCTTTACCTGTTCCCGTTTCTCCGTAAATAGTTACATTAATATTTGTCTGTACTGCTTTATCTAATAGATCAAATACTTTTTTCATTGGCGCACTGTTTCCCATTATAGTATTTGAAAACACATACTTATCGGATAGCTCTCTTCTTGCCTTTTCTAACTCCTTAACTAATAAAGAGTTTTTGTAAATATTATTAATTATGTTTAATAAGCGATCTTTTGTCTGACTATCTTTTGTAATATAATCATACGCACCACCCTGCTTTACCAGGTTTACGGCAACTGAAATATCTTTTTGACCCGATAAAATTATCACGTTAATATCCTTATCGTGTTTATTGATTTTTTCAAGTACATCCTCCCCCTTCATGTCCGGCAAAGAATAATCCAAAGTAATAACCAATGGATTTAAATGAAGATTATTTATACACTCCTTACCACTTTCAAATATATGAACTTCATGTTCGGGATTCATCTCAAAAAGATACTTTAGCATTCTGGCGTAGCCGGTATCATCTTCTACTATGAAAATTACTTTTGAATACTCCTCAGACTTCATTTTCTCCTGGTTTTTTTTTAACTAATTCAACAAAAGTATAAAAAATCAACTGTACTCCTCAGTCATATAGTTTCCTCTAGCTTAACTTTTTAAGACAAATCTCAATACATTCCATCTGCTTGCTTAATTTCTTTGAGAACCTTTCCGAAAAATTATTCTCGGACAATTCGGCTTCCAATTCATTATTTATATCAACTAAGGCAGAAACACCTATAGAACGCAAACTTGATTTAAATCTGTGTATCAAAAATAAAGCTGCCTTCTTATCTTCATTGCTTATTGCTCTTTTAATTTCTTTTTTGAAAATTTCAAAACTCTCATTAAATATACTTAGCATTTCAGCTTTAAAAACAAGTGGATTTCTTGTAAAAGTAGAGAAAAAATCATCTATTTCCGTTAAAGTTTCGTCTATACACGTTTTCATTTTTAAAAATATTCTACTTCAATAAAATATGCATATGTTTTATTTATAAACAATGAATTCTTTCGTCCTTAAAAATTGAGTTCCTTATTAGTTTAAATACCTCATATAAACCATCTGACACTCACAAATATATACTCTTAGACAATGAAAACTTAAAGTTAATTTAATTTTTAGTCCAAAATGTAAAATTTTTAGGTATTTTAACCGTGTATTATTACATAAGAAAGTTAATTTACAACAAGTTTATCCATATTTAAGTTGACTTTGATTTTAGAAAAAATATTTAATTTTAACTCAAACAATAAGAGAAATGAAAAAAATAACATTATTAATCATAGTTGCCACTATACAATTTGTCTCATGTACCGGAAGTGTAGAATCATCTGTAAACAAAACCAACACCGAATCTGATGATCAACCGAAACTTAAAGAAGTAGATGTAGCTGATGCTGAAACAATCTCAGATTATGTAGAAGAAATAAAAGAAAACTTAGGTGAAGTTCAATTGTCAGTAGTAAGCAGTACTACTTATTTTTCACCCGGTGAAAATGAATCTGATTTTTTAAGCATTCAATTGGTAAACAATACAGGAAAAAGCATTACTTTGCCCAAAAACTTACTCAAAAACTTAACACTAACCGGACAAGGTTCATCTCAAAGATTTCCATTAACTCTCAATATTATTAAATATCCGGAAAGCAGTATAAAAGAAGAAGTCACCTTACAATCCGGAGAAAAAATAGAACTCATTCGCTTTAGCTATCGGGATTTATTTTATGAGCACAAGCATCTGACAGGCCGAGATCGTCAAGCTCGTTGGATTTGGGACTGGGAAGCGGCAATGATGGCTCCCCCCTCACCTATGCAAACCGGTGACTCTTTTGAAAACGAAGTGGTATTCAGTGCAGAGTTAATGCTAGAAAACAAGGAAATAAAAAGTGAAAAAATAACTTTAGATATCAGGCCTTAAATTATCTCTTCACTATAACTTGAAGGAGTAAGTTTAGCGCTGATTATAGGCTTACCACAATCAGGCACCATTATGGCAAAACGTTGATAATCACAGGTAAAATCAACTAAAAATCGAGTGTAGTCAACTGCATCAGCCAATGACAATAATTCATACTGCCCCTGTATTGGCGGTAAATTGGATTTTTGGTTTACTAAATGAGAGATAAATTCGGTTCTGCCTATCCAGCATCCTCCAAAACGTGCGCTTCCTTTAGTATTTCTCCACCTAACTATATGACCGCTGTCATTTAGATTATTATCTATCATAATTTTTCCCGAAAAAACCATGTGAGACTCAATTCTGGGTTTTGAAACATCTTTATTTTCATAACCTGCTATTATAAAATCAACGGATAAACGCTGAGTGGCATTCTTTAGCTCCTCTGTTCCAAGCTGAACCTGCATTTGTTTTTGCACACCATGTACAAAATACTTTACAATTGCGTCATAATTATTTTCACCTTCATAGCTTGCTTCAAGTGATTTAAAAAGAGAATAAATCGTTTTATGATTTAAAATTGCGGTTCCGGCTACACATACTCCAAATATGGAATCCTGAATTTTTATATCAAAAAGCTTTCGGGCCATTTTAGACCAGGATATTGGTTGTTGAATCGGCTTTTCTAATGACACTATCCTGCCGGTGCCGGCTTCTTTAACCTGAGTGATTGTCTGATTCCAGGTAGTTTGACTATCTGCCGCTAAGGCTATGCCGTCCGGAACGGCTATTGCTATACAAATTGACATTTATTACTAGTTTTAATTTATTGAAGAACGAACTTAATATTTTTTCTAAACAACTTCCAATTAATTGTGTTTTTCAAGTCTTTACAAACTCAGATTTGTAAATTTGTGGCAATGAATCAATAAATAACATTAAAATTGGAAAATAAATTTAAAGTATTTGAAGAAATAGTAAATGACCGGCGCTCTGTGAGAGTTTACGATTTAGAAACTCCTTTTGATCATGATATTATTCAAAGTTGCCTGGAAAATTCAGTCTTATCTCCTAATTCCAGCAACTTACAATTATGGGAATTTTACCGAATTATTTCTCCGGAGGCAAAAAAGAAAATGACTACTTTTTGTTTAAATCAACCGGCCGCAGCAACATCCAGAGAAATGGTTGTTTTTGTCAGCAGGCCTGATAAGTGGAAAGACAGACAAAAGGAAATTGTATCTCAACTGGAAAAGCAATTTCCAACTTTAACGAAAGCTGAAAGAGCAAAAAACGGAGCTTTTAAATATTATGAGCAAATCATCCCAATGCTATACAGCAGAAGATTAGGCTCTCTAAGTGATTTTGTAAAAAAAATCATCGTAAATTTCAGAGGCATGAAAAAACCGACTCCTCGTGAGGTCACCCATACAGATATAAGAATTTCAGCGCACAGAAGCATTTCTTTGGCTGCCCAAACATTTATGCTCGCCGTAAAAGCGGCAGGCTATGACAGTTGTCCAATGGAAGGGCACGATTCAAGCAGAATTAAAAAGTTTTTGAATTTACCTAAAGAAGCTGAAATCAATATGGTGATAAGTGTTGGATTGGGAAAACCTCAGGGCATTTACGGCCCCCGCTTCAGAGTTGATAATAAAAAAGTAATCTTTGTAAAATAATTAATTTAAGGAAGCTGTAGAACTCAACTCCTTATACAAGCTTTTCTCAAGCTTAATAGCTCTTGGAAATAAAATCTCATTCTCAATTTTTGAGTGTGTGCTCAAATCCTTTTCAAAAGACTTCATTTCAGAAAAAAGTACATGTAATTCAATGGACACTTTTTTTCCGGATTGTAAAGAGGATATATACTGATCATTTATTTCCCGAATAAATCGCATATCTTCATCAGGGCTGGCATGTTCTATTGCTTCTTCCTGAATAGAAACTTTAGATAGCAATTTGTGTAAAGCCAGCATATCATATTTCCCCGCAGCAGCATCACACATATTAATTACATGATCAAATATAACTTCTTCTTCTTCGCGTACATGATGAATAAAGTCCATTGCAAACATATCAAACAAATAACGCAATTCAGAATGGTCATCATTAGAAATTTCAGCTATATTATTTTGAATAATCAGGCTGTTGATGTAAGGAATTCGAACTTTTACAAATTGATAATGAGACTGCTTTAAGACTTCAAGTAATTGGGATATAGGTTTATTTCTAAGTTCCGTAAAACTGAATTTTCCGACATTAATATTTGCCTCATACTGCTTCTCCAATAAAGAAAAATTAATCTTTTTCTCGCTGCATAATTGCTCTATTTTATCAGACAAGTGCTCACTGTAGGAGACTCCAAAATAGTGTAAAACACCTGCAAAAGTAAAATCTTCCAGAATTATCTGTTCTACCGTTTTGTTAAGGATATTTTTCATTAAGCATCGATATTATACAATGATATATAAACTTTTTATAAAAGTCAAGTATGAATCGTTTCAAAAACGCCTGTTTTGTAATTTTTCTGAACATTATCCCAATTAAAATAACGACCATTCATTACAATGTAGACTCCCGGAGGTAAAAGTTGAACATAACCCATCGCATTCCCTAAATTAAAGAATCCGTCAGATGAACCAAATTTATAAGGGATTAACGCTCCTGTTAACACTATTGTTTTATTTATATTATACTTAGCTATTACGGAAGCTGTTTTGACCATAGTATCAGTACCATGCGTAATCATTATCTTATCTCTTTCTGCGCGTTGACAATTTTCTGCAATTAATTGTCTGTCCATATCACACATTTCCAGACTATCAACCATCATTAAAGTTCTTACTTCTACATTTAAAGTACACTTACCGAGCTTAAGCAATTCGGGCAAATGCGTATCCTTAAAATAAAGCTTACCATTGATTTCATCATACTCTTTATCAAAAGTCCCGCCGGTTACATATAATCTGATTGGTTCCATTTTGCAAAAATATTGAAAGCTAAGGAATCAAATAAGTAAATGAGCAGATTTATCTGGGGCAAAACAATTTTTTAAATAAAAAAGAACAGCTTTCCAATTTAACGTAACTTTGCAAAAAAATCAGGACAGAAAAATGTCAGAAAGAATTAACGAACTGAACAGAAGGCGAACTTTTGCCATTATTAGTCACCCGGATGCCGGAAAAACCACCCTTACTGAAAAGTTATTACTCTTTGGAGGGGCTATCCAAATTGCCGGAGCTGTAAAATCTAAAAAAACAGATAAAGCTGCCACCAGTGATTTTATGGAAATTGAACGTCAGAGAGGTATTTCCGTAGCTACCTCTGTAATGGGTTTTGAATATAATAAAAGAAAAGTAAACATACTTGACACTCCCGGTCACCAGGATTTCAGTGAAGATACTTATCGTACTTTAACAGCAGTAGACAGTGCCATTATGGTTATTGATTGTGTTAAAGGTGTAGAGCCACAAACTGAAAAATTAGCTGAAGTGTGCCGAATGAGAAATACACCTATTATAACTTTTATCAATAAAATGGATCGGGAAGGTCAGGACCCGTTTGATTTGCTGGACGAACTGGAGCAAAAGCTAAATATTAAAGTAAAACCACTTTCCTGGCCAATTGGTATCGGTAAAACATTTCAGGGGGTCTATAATATTTCTGAAAATAAACTGGTCTTATTCCAAAGCCATACAAAACAATCGAAAGATAACAGCCTTACTTTTGACAATATACATGACGAAGCATTAGATAAAGTAATTGGGAAAAAAGAAGCCGATCTTCTAAGGGAAGAAGTCGAAATGGTAGAGGGAGTGTATCCGAAATTTGATTTAGAAGCCTATAGAGAAGCCGGTATATGTCCGGTGTTTTTTGGTAGTGCTTTAAATAACTTTGGTGTAAAAGAGTTGCTGGATTGCTTTGTTGATATTGCACCACCACCTCAAGCCCGCGAAACAGGATTGCGGCTCGTAAAGCCTGAAGAATCTAAATTCAGTGGTTTTGTTTTTAAAATTCATGCCAATATGAACCCGAAACATCGGGACAGAATAGCTTTTGTACGCATTTGTTCAGGCATGTTTGAAAGAAATAAAAACTATTTACATGTCCGCTTAGATAAACAATTTAAATACTCCTCTCCCACTGCTTTTTTAGCACAGGATAAAGAAATTGTGGATGTCGCCTATCCCGGAGATATTATCGGACTTCATGATACGGGTAACTTCAGAATCGGAGATACCCTAACTGAAGGTGAAAAGTTCTTTTACAAAGGAATTCCCAGTTTTTCACCTGAATTATTTAAAAGCATTGTTAACAGAGACCCTTCCAAGACAAAGCAATTAAACAAAGGTATAGAGCAGCTTATGGATGAAGGAGTGGCTCAGCTTTTTACAAACCACTTAGACCAGAGAAAAGTTATTGGTGCTGTCGGTCAACTACAGTTTGAAGTGATACAGCATCGATTATTAAATGAATACGGAGCCTCTTGTGAATTTGAAAATGTAGATGTTTACAAAGCCTGCTGGATAGATTCTGATGACACAAGTAAGCTCGAAGAATTTGTTCGCTTAAAAAAAGGTCAAATTGCAACTGACAAGCATGGACAATACGTATTTCTGGCTCCTTCTCAATGGATACTGAATGTGGTGAAAGAGGATTTTCCTGATTTGAATTTTGCTTTTACTTCAGAGATTCAAAATTTTAATTTGGCGGAATAATGTTATCAAAAGTGAACCAACTATTGTGGTACTTGAAATATTATCGAATTGCCAAAACCAGATTTGATGTTCATTCCCCTTTTGTTTATGAGTTTATAGAGGAGATTATCAAAGATAAGCGCTCCTTTTATGCCTTTGAAAAAGTAGACTTATTAAGAAAAAAATGGATAAAAAAGAATGAGAGTTATGAGTATACCGATTTAGGGGCAGGGACATTTACCGGTGAAAAAAAGATTCGAAATACCAAAAAAGTCATTCAAAATCAGGCTTGTAATGCTAAATATGGCAAACTCCTGTTTCGTTTAGTAAATTTCTTTCAACCGGAAAAAATACTGGAACTGGGGACATCCTTAGGAATCAGCACCGCTTATATAGCCTTGGCAAAAAGTTCTGCTCAGATAATCACCATAGAGGGCTGCAATAAAACTGCGCGAAAAGCTGCTGAAAGTTTTCAATTTTTAGACATTGAAAATGTACAAACTTTAGAAGGTGATTTTGAAAAAAATGTGCATGAACTTTTACATCAGAAAAACTTTATCCCGGACTTTGTATTCATAGACGGAAATCATAAAGGAGAAGCTATCATTAAATATTTTGACTTATTGTATCCTTTGATGAAAGAAAAAGATACAGTCATAATTTTTGACGATATACGCTGGTCCGGGGATATGTATAATGCCTGGGAAAGCATTGCAAAAAGACCGGAAGCAAATTTAACCATTGATATTTATAAATTTGGACTTGTATTTTTTAGAAAAGGAATACGCAAACAACATTTTACGCTGCGTTATTGATGATTATAGGTGTTTTTGCAGTTAAGTTTGGAAGTTTTTCTAAGTTCGACTTCTACTTGTTTTGACTACCTTCAACACAAGATGCTCAGTGTACACACTGCCTCTATCAATGAATCCCTAAACTGATAAATAAAAACAATGCCGCATCCCTTCTGCAAAACGGCTTCTTTATGGTCTTTCTGCTTGGAGTTTAGAATACAAAAGCTAAAGCCTACCGTGCCGTAAGTCGGGCCTTGAGGAGTTGTCCAATAAAACAAGAAAACCGGAACGCTTAGACTATGAGAAGAAAATGGACAGAGAACAGCCTCACACCACACCGTCATTGGTAGATTCAACAGGGGAGCTTTACGGGCATGCTTGAAGTGTGACAATCTCCTGATTAGGTGCATGGGCTATCAAAAAGTTTTATAATGCCCTTATAACCCTTTTATTAATAAGAAAACCCCTCCTCCATTCTGTCATGCCGGCGTCAGGAAGCATCTCCGTATTAATTGGGAGACTCTACTCTTCACTAGCAATAAGAGTGACGACCGGGTTCAGAAAGCTCCCAATACACTTGCCATCGAAACAGTTAATTGATAGGCAGATAGGTGGCTGAGCGGAGTCGAAGTCAACTGACTTGAAATTATGAAAATCTAACTTAAAAAATAGCATTAGACCATTAAATGCCAGCCGGAGGCTGCTCAACACTTACGCTCGCGAGACGCAGAGCGAAAGCGGTTTTCTCTTTAATAAGTACTGCCTTCGACTTACTACGACTCTGCTCTGTACAGGCCGCTCAGGCTACGGCGATGCCAACCGGAGGGAGCTCCCCTCACATTTTCCATTTTCCATTTTCCATCATAATTTTGACATTTTTCTTCCTTGGGCCTTGGCCTTCCTGAAATTTGGGCTCTTGAATCTTTCTCCCTTGTAAATTCCTGAATAAATAAAAAATCAATTTTAAATCTCTATCAAATATCAAGCCAATTTTAATTTTACAAAAAATATTGAAAATTGTAATTTTTAAATAACCACCAATTATATCTTTTTAAACTAAAAATACTTTCAAAAAAACGCCAGACTAAGTGTATACAACAGCATCAGCATTTACATAACCAAAACAACTAATAACATTTGTATATACTAATCTTAAAAGTGGTTATAAATCTGAATAAAATATCGTAAAAAACTTGTATTGTTAAAATATTGATAGTATCTTGCAATGGAAACAGTTAATCAAGCAAGAAACTTTTTCATCATACACACTATAAAATCAAGCTTATGAAATGTTACTTACACCTTTCTCTTTTTCTCATTTTGGGAATTTGCGTATCAGCACAGACAGGTCCCGGAGGTATCGGTAATTCCGATAACAATGTCCTTTGGCTAAAAGCAGATGGAGACGTTGATATTACTATTCAGGATCAAAGAATTAATACGCTATATGATATGTCCGGTCGGGAAAATCATGCCATACAAAACATAACCGGACAAAGACCGGTATTAGGAACCGGTGGTAGAAACGGAAAGCCATATATTGATTTTCAGGGAATCTGGGAGTATCTAGTAATTCCTGATAAGGGATATTCTACCGGTTTAGACAGTATATCAAATTTGACGATGTACACTATGATAGTTCCTACAGATGTTCAAAACTCCAATTCTGCAGCAGATGCACAGGCTATATTGTCCAGAAGAAACCCCAATGTTTCTAACCCCTGGAGCAGTTCATCTTATGCTTTTTTATTCTGGAATAACCGTCAGTATATGGCTGATATAAACGGTGACCAACATAGAAATAACAATAGAACACCGGCAGGTTCAATTATAAATGATACTCCTTATATACTGGGGACTATTTTTGATGGCAGTCAAAGTCAGACGACAAACTGGATTAATGGCTCTTTCTCTGCCAGAGGTAATGAAGGAAGTAATGAAAATTTCATAGCCAGAAATGAATGGCCATTGACAATAGGTGCGTTGGACTCGAGTGCAACGGCTCAATATAAATTGTTTGAAGGCCAAATTTATGAAATCATAATGTTTAGTGATTCTTTAAATAAAACACAAAGAATAATTTTAACAAACTATTTGGCATCTAAATATGATGTAAATATTGGAAGCAGAGACAGATATGCACACGATGCGTTTGGAACAGGCAACTGGTTCGGAAATGATGTAGCCGGTATTGGATTAGAAAGTGCAGCTGGTAATGATAAACATGTTTTTGGGTTTTCAGACATTTTAGGAGTAGGAAATCCTTCTCAAATGATTGGATCTCAAGACGTTGGCAATTATTTACTTATGGGTCATGACGGTAATCCAAAATCAAGTATTATAAATTCAATCTCCGGCAAAAGTGATGTTAAAAGAATAACTAGAATGTGGAGATTAGATGAGACTGAAAGTAACAGTCAGACAAATCCAACCGGTGTAGGAACTGTTTCTTTTTTCGTAAAAGCAGATGAAATGCCTCCTTTGCCAACCGGCTTAACTTCTTATTCTATTTTAGTAGCTTCTAACCGAGATTTTGATAGTAATTTAACCATATATGAATTAGCATTAGACAGTAATGGTCTTTATTATCAGGCAGATGATATTTCTTTTGAAGACGGAGATTTTGTAACTATAGGCGCTTTCCGTCCGGAGATGCGTTTTACACATCCGGTTGCCAGTACTTTTGAAAATCAAGGTCCTGCACAAATTGAAGTCACTCTTAACTATGTTCCTGCTAATGAAGTAACGGTTGACTATTTTACAACTGCCGGTACAGCTAACCCGGGAAATAACCCTGTTTTATTTGGTGATCCAAATTCTGCATGGCAGCTTCAATGCGAACATGATACTGTTCAACTAGCTTTTAATGGGTTTATAATAGAAAAAGAAGATTATGCAGATACTTCAGGTACTTTAATCTTTGATCCCGGTGAAAAAATTAAGTATATATATGTCGACATATGGGACAATGGCTGCTTTGACGGTACCAGAAATTTTAATGTAACATTAGATAGTACAAGCGTTTCACCATCATCTGTAAATATAGTATCGGGTAATCAAACCCACAATATTCTGGATGATGATGAAGGACGTTTAATTCAATTTACTACCGATAGTTCTTTTGTAACGGAAGGAGATATCACTTATTTAGAGGTAGAAATTACTTTAACTTCTTCCTCAAATACGCCAATAGAAATGGATATTTACAATATAATCAACAGTACTACAGCAGTTTTAGGAGTTGATTATGATTTTGACCATACTTATACCACTCAGGCATTTGCCGGTGAGTTTTTACACACGGCTACTATTACTATTCCTGCCGGAGACAGTATTTTTGATTTCAGAGTTGAAATTATAGATAATGATATCTTTCAATTAGAAGAATATTTAGCACTTAAAATAGATGCACCATCAACCGGTGCAAGAATTAAAGTAGACAACACTTCCTTTGATTTTGCAAAGCACGTAATTCAAATAGATGATAATGATCCATTTCCGGTAGTTAGTTTTGTTGCAGATACATCCAGTGGATGTGAATGTCTGGCTAACCCTCAGTTTGAGTTAAAAATGGATAGAAGAGCTTCTGTTCCTATTGAAGTGAACTGGTATGCATCAGACATTTCAGCCAGAAGAACCGGATCTAAACTGGATTATTATATTTCAGGAGCAAGCACCTTACGTTTTGAGCCGGGCGACACAACCACCTTTATAGAAGAAATTGTAGTTATTGACAATACAAAGGAAGAGCCGAATCGCTGGATTGACATTTCATTAATAGATAATGCTCAGTATGCAACTATCGGCGCAATTGATACACACAGATACACTATTATAGATGACGATATTTGGGGTATAACCGGTCCCGGTGGAGTAGGAGATTCAATATATAATATAGTATGGTTGGCAGCAGATATTTTAAATTTGAACGATGGTGACGCAATTTCAGAATGGGTAGATCAGTCAGGTAACGAAAATGCTGCCATAAATAGTAGTGGAAATCAGCCGGTTTACAGACCGTCCGGTGCGTTCTTTAATGATAAGCCTTATATTGAGTTTGATGGCTCTGCTAATCCTTTAGAAATACCAAATAATCAGATTTTTGATTTTTTAACGGAGACTACTATATATGCAATAGTAAAACCGAATGCAAATAACCAGAGTGACTTGGTGCCAATTGTTTCGAAAAGAGTTAGTTGGAATAATCAAAATGCTTATTCAATGTTTTTTAACTCCAGAAGATTTGTATCTGACTTTAATTCAGATAATCAAAGAAGAGAATCTAATCAACAATTTAATCTTTCTGAGTTGAACTCACCACAAATGTTGAGCATTTCCTATAAAGGATCCAATGTTGGTGCTGATAGAAATGAAATGCGTATCGATGGTGCAGAAATAGCTTACAGGAACAATCCTAATTATTCACAGCCTTACATAGTGAATTCAACCGCACCATTCAGAATTGGTCAGATGACAGGAAACACAACTCTTGCCAGAATGGATCTCGCTGAGGTGTTAGTTTTCAGAAGTGCTCTTAATGAAGCCAGAAAGCGAATTGTTGAAAATTACTTATCAGCTAAATATGGCATTTCCATTCCGAACAACTATTTCCAGTATGAAACTTCTCATTCTTTTGAAGTAGCCGGAATTGGAAGAGTAAGCGAAACCAGTCTACATAATAATGCGAGAGGATCTGCAATTTTAACAATTGGAATGCCTCAAAACCTTGAAGATGGTGAGTTTATGATTTGGGGTCATGATAATTCCGGATATTCAAACGATACTGTAGATGTACCGGCTTTAGTTAGCGAAAGAATTGAGCAGGTATGGAGAATATCAACCTCTAAAAATGGCGTTTTTGGAACAGCCAATATCGGTACTGTAAGAGCAACTTTTGATGTTGAAAACATTCCATTATTACCTGATCATGAGTATGTGTTATTAATAAACAACGATTTTGATAATGATTCCACATTTACAAATGCATTTATCCAATCAAATGGAGTCTTTAATCCAACAAGCGGACAAGTACAGTTTAATAATACAAACTTCTCAGACGGAGATGCCTTTACTTTAGGTCAGGCTCAAATAACTCCACTACCGGTTGAATTGATTGCATTTGATGCAGTGAAGGAAGGTACTGCCGTAAGTGTTTACTGGGCAACTGCTACAGAGATAGATTCTGATCACTTTATTGTAGAAAGATCAGCTAATGCTGAAGATTATAAAGCTATAGAAATAGTAGAAGCCGCCGGAAACAGCGTAGAAGAAATCTTCTACCAAGTAAAAGATGAAGATCCTTACCACGGAGTAAACTATTACAGATTGAAGCAAGTAGACTTTGATGGCTCTCACGAATAC
>REEL01000084.1 GCA_007695095.1 Chitinophagaceae bacterium
CCCCCAGAAGGTCACGCCTTCTATCGTATTTGTACCTTGTAAAAAACTCATCCTGGTTCATTGATATCTGCTTCTTTCTATATAAGTTCCATTTACTAACTCTTTTATTGCTTCACAATCTTCTTTGCACGAATTGCAAATTTTGGTACGTAAAATAGAAATTTTCCTTGGAAGTTGTTCTGTCACTTCGAAATGTGGAGGAATAATTTTAACATTTTCTACATTAATACTATTTTGAAAACTAAAGTGGGGTATGTCAACGGTTTGGCTCATAAAAGTAGCAACGCCAGGTCTAAGCATTTTACGCAGGATAAAAGATCGTCTATGATTGCCTGAAACTAAATCCAGCTCAACAGTAAACATACCACTTTTGTTTCCCATATTTGTGATTGAGGTAAAAGCCATTAATTGTGGTTTTACATTGGTACCCCAATAACCATTAATCCTGGTAAAGGATATGGTGTCGTCTAATGTTTTAAAAGGAAAAGGAATCTTTTTTATATATTCCTCCTCAATTTCTGCAAATTCTTTAAACTCTATAAGTATTTCTTCACAATCTTTACAGGAAGGAAAGGCAATGATAAAAAGTATTAGAATTGAACCATAAAAATTGGATGGGAAGGAAAAGCTAATCATATTTTAAGTGTTTTTATCTATAAATGGGTCCACTCCAAGAGCCCCTTTTTATTGTAAATTGCTGCAAAATCCAATATCTTCGTCATCTCGAAAAAACCTCTCCCCAACTTAGCTATACTTCGACTGAAGACCCATTAACCATGGCTATGCCTGTGAAATATTTTCCATTCTTCCCCAATCTTGAATTTTTCGTTCATTTTCATAACTAAAAGGGTTTTCGGGGTGGACTCATAAATCATCATTTTATTATTATTTTTAAATTTTCAATATAATATATAAAACAAAAATAATAACCTAAATTAATTAAATTTGTCAATTCTGTTTTGCATTGTAAGTATTCAAGATCCATTATTGTTGCCTGAATTTAATGTTGTATCCGATTCTATTCTTGGGCCTGTTTCATGCACCGTCGCTGAATCTAAAGGATTTTCATTTTTAGGGTCTGGTTCATCGCTCATATCCAAATTTGAATCATGATCATTTTCTGAGTCTGTTTTAGTGGTAGTTTCAGCATCTGAGTCATTTTCATTTTCGGAGTCTGTTTCAGTGGTAGTTTCAGAATCTGATCCATTTTCATTTTCTGAGTATGTTTTAGTGGTAGTTTCAGCATCTGAGTCATTTTCATTTTCTACCGCTTCAATTTTACTTTCATTCTTTTCATCAGTATCTGAGGACAAAAAAGAGCTTCCCCAATAAACTCCAAAGACAATTGCAGCAAAGAGTGATAGTAGAATAAAAGCTTTGTAGGTTTTCTTATTTAATTTTGAAGGCGATGATTCATTTTTCAAGTTTTTCTCTTTACTCTCTGTTCTTGTTGATCCTAAGCCCGTGGCTGAAGATGTTGCAGCCAAATCCATTGATGTAAGATTAGCGGGAATTGGAACAAAGTCCCAGCCGATATTGGCTAAAATGGCAGTATTATTATCACTCGAATTTTTAGCGGCGTAATTTTTAATTTCTTTTATGATATCTGAATTAGTGAGTTCCGGATTACCCATTATTGCTTCAAGTCCTGAATTGGTCCAGGATTCTACAACTCCATCTGAGCATAAAAACAGGCGATCACCTTTAGAAAAATTTTCTAAAATATTTACAGTCGGTTTGGATGGGGCTTTGTCTGTTGCTTGAAGCACACGCGTAATTACATTTTTTCTGGGGTGAGTCGCTGCTTGTTCCTCTGTAATCATTTCTGCATCAACGAGTTCTTGTACTAATGAATGGTCTTTGGTTTTCCATTTAATTTCTCCAAGCTCAGATATATGATAAAGCCTACTGTCTCCTACATGAATGACTACAAGATATTCAGAAATTTTCACAGCAAGAACCATTGTGGATCCCATTCCACTAGCTTCATTATAGTTAGCGACATAGCGATTGAGGGCGTCGGAAATGTGGTTTACAAGCTCATTAGCCCAATGGTTTATATCTTCAATTGCGGGAAGACCCGATTCAATAAATTCTGCGGTATGAGTAACTACTAATTTTGAAGCAACATTACCTTTAGCAAGTCCTCCAACACCATCAGCGACAATTAGATAGTTGAAATCCCAGTCGCAATGGTCTTCTTGATACTCTCTCTTTCCCTTGTTAATATAGGATTCGACATCATAAAAAGGAGAGGTTCCTGAAAATTCATCTTTATTATTATCTTTCATAGTTTAGCTTTAAAAAGAGGGGAGAATAAGGATACTTTATAATCACAAGTAGTTATAAGAAACTACTCAAGTGTAACTTTATAAACATTACCCTGGATATTTTCAACCCATCTAAGCCTCATATCCCGGTCTGTTTGAATGGTAAGGTTGCCAGAGCTGGAACCAATAATCATTTGTTTGCCTGTAGGGGTTTCTACCAAAGTTTTTACCAGAATTCGATATGGTTTTGTTCCTTTCTCTAAAGTAAATCTTCTCAGAATTTTTTCATTATCTTTTGTAAGTGCCCACTGGTAGGAGTTATCACCATGTGTAAAATAAATTTCCATATAGTCCTGAGCATCCCTAAGTTCAGAATATATACCCAATTTGGCGGTATTAGAAGAGGGACCAACTTTATTATCAATAACGACATCAGATTCCAGCTTTGCTTCAACCCATGAAGAAAAAGATCCGATGTAATTGGCTCCATATTTTATCCACATATATCCATCCTCACCCCATTCAGGACCCCAGGAATTTCTAATTAACCACGCACCTTTATCATCATCCCATCCTATTATGTTAACAGCATGGTTAACCTTTCCGGGATTAGAATCACCCGTAAAAACACCGCCTTTATAATGCAAAAATTGTGAAGTAACAGTAACAGCACATGATATAGAGCCATATCTTAGAACTGCTTCTTTAATCTCAAGAACATCAGGAGGAATTGGCTTTTCCAATAAAAAGTTATGACCATCGAGAATTCCATAACTTACTGCTTCAAAATTGCCTGAGAAAACATTACATGGCCCTTGACCTTGGATATATGGTAGCTGACTTTCACCGACCAGGGTCATACCTCCATGAACCAAGGCTTCAAATACTGAAAAATGCCATCCACCACTACAATCATTATTTTGGATACAATTCACCATTTGTTGTTCAGACACATTAGGTCTTTTTCTGTTTCTTTTAGCATAATTTGATTCATAAGAGGAGGCTGCACTGAAGGCCCAACATGAGCCACAAATCCCTTGATCTCTAATAGGTCCTACATAGCCTTTTTCACGAAGATCATATCTCCTAAGGTTAGCTGCTTCAGATCTTAGTCGGTTGGATTGTAAAACAAGATCATATCCATTTCCATAAAAACTTTCAAGTTGTTGTTTTTGGTTCTGTAGAAAAAGATCATCCGGAACAATAAGACCAGTAGTTTTTTGGGCTAAAGCGCTCGTTAAATGAAATGCAAATAGAAAAGATATCAGGAGGTAACTTCTATAAAAAGCCAAATTTTTCATAATATTTTTTTTTAATTGGTAATGCTCTATTAATGCTTAATGCTATCCGAAATTATTGAAATGTTTCTAAAAATAGCTGTAGTATCATTCTCTACAAAAGGTCTTTTAAAAACAAATAAAAGATTGAATGTCCCGAAATCTTCGGCAGTAAAAAGAAAATGATGATAATCAATTTCATTATTGTTTTCTTTTTTTCTTTCATCCCATTGATGCAAAAGATTAAGAGCCGGATCTTGTTCTTTTAGCGCCCAGGCTCTTCCTGACGCCAATTGACCTTGCAGGCTAACAAGTAAACTATCTTTTCTGTCGTAAAAGAGTGAGTCGTGGAACTCTGATATATGGTTTTGATGGGGTTCACTGTATGTAATAATGGAATCAATTTCCATTGAATCTATTATTAGGATGATAGAGTTACTATTATCCTGCTCAGGGAAGCTAACTGTTCGATTGTTGTTACAGGCCAATATAAAAAGAAAAGAACAACAATAAATTAAACCTGAAATATATCTTTTGCTTATCATTTGAAAATTATTTTAAAGGACGTTTTACCGATACGGACAGTGTCTTTCACGAGAAGAGCTATCTCATCATTATTTTCAATGGCTTGTTCGTTTATGTAAGTTGAATTAAGGCTACCAATATCAGAGATAAAAACCCGGAATCCTTGTTGGGTATCACCTTCCACCATTAGTTTACAATGTTGTCTTGACATTTTAAGATCTGTGCATTGAATATTGATTTTATTCTTACCTTCATCCACTGTAGGTCCCCTGCCAATTATATTAACACCATTTTTCAATCGATAAACCTGAGACTGACAAGATTCATTTTCATCAATTTGTATATAGGGAGTTTTTCCTTCATATTTACTTGCTGACACTACTATAGTATTTGATGAAGAACCAGTAGATATTTGGGTAAAGGAAGGATTTTGATTTGCTTTACTAGTTTCAGATCCAGCTTGTGACTGGCCTGAGTTTAAAAGTGCAGAATTTACAGTAACTGGAAATCGTTTTCCACAACTTTTACATGGGACAGTAAATTTTTTATTAAAATAAACAGCCAATTGCTTAGCTCTATATTTATGAATTTGTTCACAATGGGTACATGAGATACTAATAAGGTTTGGTTTCTGACTCATTTTTATTTTTTAAATAGAAGAAGGGAGGTTGTTTATTGAAAAAATTGCTTTTTTTTAACTAGATTAAAACACCTGATTAACCAAGCTCGATAATATCGTCATCACCATCACTTAAGATATCTGAGCCAAAAGGATCTTCTGCGAATGGATCAATATTTTCATCGATTATAAAAACATCTGAGAGCTCGTCAATTTCAATGATTTCATCATCGATAATTACGACATCAGTTAAATCAAGAGGTGATTCAACACTATCATCGATGATAACAATATCCTCATGATCGAGGAAATCTATATCTTCTTCTTCCCCATTTAATATTTTTACAATTGCCTCTTCATCTAAAAAATCTCCTTTTGAATTGGGATTAACTGATGCCATGAACTCCTTTTGATCCTCCGGGGTCATTGCCTCCCATTCCTCTTTGTAGTATGTATTATAGGAAGCTCCCTTCCACTCAAAAAAGCCGCCTGCTCCTACATCGTTTCTGGCAGCTGCAAATGCTTCTCCAAATGACATATCATCATTGACTACTTCTGAAAATGGGGCTTCAGGATAAACGGGTATTTCTATTGATTCACCACTTTCGACGATATCAGGATCTTTATTTTCTTCTTCAACCTTACCACCACTCGCTCCCATTAAAGACATTG
>REEL01000085.1 GCA_007695095.1 Chitinophagaceae bacterium
CATTTTCCATTTGACATAAACTGCATAGTGCCTACTTTCTTCTTGTATCCTGGTCTATTAAGACTTATCCACTCCTATCTCTTCTTTTTTAAAAAATTTAACAAAAAAATTATTACATTCTTTTTTTAGTTAGGATTCCTTACTATATTTGCAATGACAATATTGTCGTAGTTTTTAAAATTTATAGTTATGAGTAAATCAATTTTTTATCATGCGGGATGTCCGGTTTGCAAAAGTGCAGAGCACGATATCATTTCACTTGCCGGTGAATCTAAAGTAGAAATCGTTCATCTGGGTGAAGACAAATACAGAATTGATGAAGCTGAAAAAGCAGGTGTAAAATCTGTACCCGCGCTGCTAACGACAAACGGTAATGTGTTACACATTAATTATGGTGCATCTATGCAAGATGTTAAGGGGTAATTCCCTAATTTTAAACTTGCCCTGTATACTTAGGTATCCTATATTTGCAGGGCAAGTTATTTTAACAAAGACACATGAAAAAATCTGTATTTGACCTGAAACATCAGAACAAGTCTGTTGACAGTAAGATTATTACCGGGCTGGAAAGAGTTTCACAAGCTTTCAGAGTATTACTATGGAATGAAAGCAAAGAGTTTTCCTTAAGTCCTATTCAGGTTCAAACTCTCATCTTTTTACTTTATCATAGCGAGGAAAAAAGAAAAATTAGTTATTTGGCTAAAGAATTCAATATGACCAAGGCAACCATAAGTGATATGGTAAAAGTACTTGAGAAAAAAGGCTTAATTAGTAAAGAAATTGGGCAACATGATACCAGAAGTTTTATCATTCATTTGACAGAAAATGGCAGTAAACTTGCGAAACAGACTTCATCATTTACTCAGGAAATCAAAACTCCTATTGATAAGCTGTCAATACAAGAAAAGGAAACCTTGCTGCTAAGCCTTATCAATATTATTCATCATCTGAACAAGACCGGTATAATTACTATACAGAGAATGTGTTTTACTTGTGTGTATTACAGCAAAAATACACAGGGGCACGAACATTTTTGCAGATTACTAGATAAAAAGCTTGAAACAAAAGAACTCAGAGTGGATTGTCCTGAACACTTACAACAAGAGTAGTAAAAAAAGTATTACAGGAGTCTCAACTTTTATTTTTTTAACTCCTTCCTGAATCAATACCTTAACCTGTCGGATATAACAAATCATAAACAAAATTAAATTTGATAGTTTTGTCATTTTAAGAACACTCATCAAATGATTTTATTGTTTTTATAAATATCAGATTTAATTCAACTTATGCAATATTACATATCGATGCTTCCGTCTAATAAATGTTTAAGTTGATCAGACAGCATAGCTCTAACATCATCCATTTCACCTTTAGAAACGTATTGTCTCATTACTTTTGAAACTGCTTTTATGGCTTTTTCTGCTTCTTCCACAGTTCCAAAATCAATTTCTGCTAATTTTCCACTTTTTTCTCTTAAATCAGCTATAAAGTCCTTTAAGGTGTTTTTTTGACCGGATTTACTGTATTTGATATTCCAGCCATCAACATATATGGCTTTTACATACATAGGCAACTGGGAAATAAGATGCAATGACTCATCCGGGCTAATCCTATCACGCAAGGTATGTAATACTGCGCGTAAGACCCTACCGGCACGCTCCCGATCTTTCGAATCTCCCAGCTCTTTTGCTAAGGCATTTATGAACTCATTGCCTTTTGCTGAATATTTTTCAAAATTGATTGGCATAACATGTTATTTTAAAAGGTAAAATAAGGAAAACAGGTAATAGTAGTATAAAAACCATTTATAAAAATTTATTGGCTTTAACACTGCTTTACCTGTCTTCCCGGAAAAACTGTAGAGTCTGAAAAAAAATTTTAACAATAAATCAATGCGATTTTGTTTCAGTCTATTTTGATTTCTTTTTTTGCTTCTGCCTTTTTTGCTTCTGCTTTTTTAGGTACAGCAATTTTTAAAACACCGTTTTCATACCGGGCTTTTACTTTGCTTTTTTCAACCGTTTCAGGCAGGTGAAAAGTACGGGAAAAAGAATTGTAGTTATACTCCCTGCGGGAGAAACGCTCGTCTTTTTCTTCACTTTCCTCTTCTTTTTCACAACTGATGGTTAAATGACTGTTGTCCACATTTACATGAAAGTCTTTCTTTTCCATGCCGGGTGCAGCTACTTCAATCATAAAATCATCTTTGTTTTCCTTCACATTTACTAAGGGAACTTTAGCAGCTGAACGATGGCCAAGCATGTTGTTTTCAAAAAACGGGAAACGGTCAATGTCAAAAAAATCTGACATGAAAGATTGTGTCATTGGAACATCTCTTTCTTTTCTTTTTAATAATGGACTCATAATAAAAATGTTTTTGGTTAAAAAATCAATACATAAAACTACAGTTGAATTACAAACAATTTTATGACGTTTGTCATTTGAATGACATGATTTTTGTCATTATTGAAACACACTGTTAAGTAATTGGTGATCAGCCTTATGTTCAATTTTAATGATGTGATTTAAGAAGTGATAAAAAGCAGTATGTTTAAATATTTATTTAGAAAAGCCCGGCAAAAAACTGCAGGTAATTTAAATTTTGAAAGGCTGAAGAAAGGTCAATTCACCTTATTCGCTTTAAAAGTAAACACATCTTCTTCCGCAATAATCTTAATCAGATAAATGCCTGCTGCCTCTCTGCTGATGGCATTTATCTCCTGGGAGTAAGTTTGTAATCGAAGTTTAATTTAAAGATTTTTTTTCTTTCATGATTAGCAATCTAAAAATATGTCTAATTATGTAACCCCTCTACCGAATTCTGTAACAGAAATAAATCCGGAAAACTTAACTTTAATTTTGTCCCGCTCACCGGACTGTGCAGCAACCAAACATCTATTGAAAGCAGCTTTAGATAAAGGACATAGATATGCTGGATTTCCTTTTGAGTTTGACAGGGAATCAACACATAAGATGATATTAATGAGTAAAACTATTTTGAATAAAAAAAGCAAATCCTCTCCTCAGGCTAAGAATAGGACTGATATGGCTGTTTTAGAAAAGAAAGAAGAAAGTTTTAAAAGCTTAAAGGCATTTTTTACGGAAGTGTCTTCACTAACGATGTTTACAGGAAGGTTTTTTAAAGAATCCGTACAGCCTCCCTTTGAATTTAAAGAACTGATGAGACAGGCCTATCTAGTTGGTAACAAATCCTTTTACCTCGTTGCCATCACAGGTTTTATTATGGGTCTGGTTCTCACTATACAGTCCGCGCCAACTTTAGCACAATTTGGAGCAGAATCCTGGCTGCCCGCCATGGTTGGAATATCTATCATCCGTGAGATTGGACCCGTTATCACTGCTTTAATATGTGCAGGAAAGGTAGGCTCAGGAATTGGTGCCGAATTAGCCTCTATGAAAGTAACCGAACAAATTGATGCGATGGAAGTGTCAGGCACCAACCCCTTTAAATATCTCGTGGTCACAAGGGTAGTTGCTACTACAATCATGATTCCAATTCTCGTAATTTTTGCCGATGTGATTGCTCTGGGAGGTGCTTATGTAGGCGTCAATATCTCAGGTGATGTAAGTTTTACATTATTCTTTTCACAGGTCATTAATGCAATTGAATTCTCAGATATATTCCCTGCAATTATCAAGACATTTTTCTTTGGTTTTATCATCGGACTTGTAGCTTGTTATAAAGGATACAATTCAAACAAGGGCACGGAAGGTGTTGGGGCAGCAGCTAATTCTGCGGTAGTTTTGGCTTCCCTTTTAGTTTTTGTAATTGACATGATAGCCGTACAGTTTACCAACCTTTTAGTCTACTGAGAATATGAAAGAAAATAAAAGTGATATAGTGGTAGAAATGGTAAACATCCAAAAATCCTTTGGAGAACTTAATGTGTTGAAAGATATCAATCTCAAAGTAAAGAAAGGAGAGACAGTTGTTGTTTTGGGCAAGTCAGGTTCCGGTAAATCAGTGCTGATAAAATGCATAGTTCGACTGCTCGAAGCAGATGAAGGAAAGGTATCCATACTTGGCAGCGATATTTATGCTTTGGATAGAAAAGAAATGAATAATCTTCGGATGAAAATCGGTTTCCTGTTTCAGAGTGCTGCATTGTATGATTCACTAACGGTCAGAGAAAACCTAGAGTTTCCACTAAGACGATCCGGTAAACCACAGGAAGAAATTGACAAACTGGTAATGGAAGTATTGGAAAATGTGGGATTAGGAGATGCCGTAGATTTAATGCCATCGGAACTATCGGGAGGTATGAGAAAAAGAATAGGCTTAGCCCGTTCAATGATATTTAAGCCGGAAATAATGCTATATGATGAGCCTACAACCGGTTTGGATCCGGTTACCGCAAAAGAAATCAGCCATCTGATTTTGGAAGTGCAAAAGAAATACAATACCACTTCTATCATCATTACGCATGATTTACAATGTGCCCGGATAACCGCCAACAGAATGATGGTATTGAAAGATGGTGTATTTGTGGCAGAAGGCACTTTTGATAAATTGGAAAAATCAAAAGATAAATGGGTACACTCATTTTTTGAATAAAATTTAGAAACTGTAAAGAATGAAAAACTAATGTTAAAAAAAGTACAATGAAAAATAAATCAGGTCAACAAATTAAGCTGGGGGTATTAGTTACCGTAGGAGTAGGACTCCTAATATTAGCCATTTATTTTATAGGCAGCAGGCAGCATATGTTTAGTCAAACCTTTGAAGTAAGTGCGGTTTTCAAAGATGTGAGCGGGTTGCAGGTGGGTAACAATGTTCGGTTTTCGGGTATAACTGTCGGAACGGTAAATAAAATACAGATTATCAGTGATACTTCGGTACGTGTGAGTTTAGTGATTGAAAGCAGAACTCAGCAGTTTATCAAAAAGGATGCTATAGCGGTGATTAGTTCAGATGGGCTGATGGGCAATAAAGTAATGACCATTAACCCCGGAAGCACCGGAGGAGCAGAAATAGAAAACGGCGATGAGATAGCTACTATTCAACCCGTGACTATAGATGATATTATGGTGAAATTAAAAGAAACTGCCGATAATGCCGCTTTAATTACGAAAGACCTTGCCATTGTTATGAATAATGTGAGCTCCGGAAAAGGAACAATCGGGAAGCTCTTTATGGATTCATCATTAGCAGATAACCTTGACGAAATGTTGGCGGGTGCTATAGATGCTGTGTCAGGCCTGGATGAAAATTTGGAAGCAGTACAAAGCAGCTTTCTTTTCAGAGGTTTTTTTAGAAGAAAAGAAAGAGAAAAACAAAGAGAATTAGAGCGACAAAAGAAGCTTGAACAAGAGCAATAGGATACAAAAAAGCAGATTTATAAGTTCTACCCCGCAAAATCAATAAGTATTTTTTGCAATACTTTATATCAGAGGAGTGGTATATCATTTTATAACACAAATTATTTACAGAAAAAACTGTTTTTTGTATATTAGCCATAAATAAGTAATAGTGAAACTAATCAAAACTAATAATATTAATGGCTATTTGCTCATTCGCTTGATTTTGGGCTATGTATTTTTGGTTGCCGGTTTGCAAAAGTTTCTTTTCCCGGAAGATATGGGGCCGGGCAGATTTGAAGATATGGGTTATACTTATCCGGTTTTTACAGCCTATTTTGTTGGTTTTTTTGAAGCATTAGGTGGATTCCTCATTTTAATCGGTTTATTTTCAAGACTGGCAGCTGTTCCTTTAGTTATTATTATGATTGTTGCGATAATTACTACCAAATTTCCTCAGTTTGAGGAAGGTTTCTGGACTTTTGCACACGCCGCAAGATTAGATTTTGCAATGCTGCTTACCGCTTTATTTGTAGTGATAAATGGATCCGGAAAGATGTCTATTGATAAATCATTATTTAAATCAAAATAGATAATCTCACACAGAAATTACTCATAATTTTAAATTATTATCGTTATTTTGTCACCTTAT
>REEL01000086.1 GCA_007695095.1 Chitinophagaceae bacterium
TTGAAAGGTAGATAGGTGGCTGAGCGGAGTCGAAGTCAGCGGACTTGAAATTATGAAAAATCTAACTTAAGAAATAGCCCTAGAACATTGAATGCCAGCCGGAGGTTCTATTCAGGAGATTATCACACGCGACTCGAGAGCATCTACAAAATCCAACATTTACGGTAGTCGCGTTACCAATGACGGAAATTTTTTAGGTTGTCTCTTTTATGAGCAGGCTAATATAATTGTTGCCTTTGAATTTTTGATTTCTTGAAATTTGGGTCTTGCAAGCATTTTTCATTATAATTTTGACATAAACTGCCTAGTGCCTACTGCCGCTGCCTACTTTCTTCTTGGGTCTTTCGCCTTGCCTTGCGAAGCATTTCCACATCAGACAAGTTTGAATGTGTGGATTTTACAACTATTATCCATTATTCTGCAACATAATAACCGCAAATTAGATTTACTTTCGCATGGTAATAAAAATATTAAATTACATAATTATACCATATACAATGAACAAGTTAATTTTAACAATTGCACTTCTTTTACCTATTTTTTCATTCATTTCTTGTAGTGAATCCGAATCTCAAAAAGAAACTATCATTATTAAAGAAAGACAAGTTGAATCTAAAGAAAATAAAGGCGCTTTAGAAAGGGCTGCTGAAAAATTGGATGATGAAGCAAACAAAAAAATTGATAAACAAATCGATAAGATAGGCGATGATAAATAAGTCATTTTAGCCCCCTACTCTTTCACATACTTCTTCTTCTTCTGACAGAATAGATTAGCAGACTAAATAGTATTTCTATTTAATTTTCTAAATATTCAGATTTCAGCAGACGGTATTGCAGTAAATCAAAGTATTTATTTTTAATTTTTTCATGCTCTTTTAAATGACCTTCTAAAGTGAAGTTATTTTTGACAGCAATGGCTTTGCTTGCTTTATTTTCAGGGTTGCACTTAATAATCAATTTGTGTAAGTTTAAGACCTTAAATGAAAATTTCACCAATTCAGATAGTGATTTGGTCATTATTCCCCGTCCGGACATTTCTTCTGTAATCCAATAGCCAATGTCAGCTCGGTTGTTAAATAAATCTATTTCCAAACCTATAAGTCCGCAAATCTCTTTATCATACTCTATGAATAAATGCAGTTCTTTATGTGTGAAAAATTGATTGCAGCAGTGCTCTAAAAAGCGCAGGCTATCTTTTTCCGTTTTATTAAATTCTACCCAGGGCAGAAATCTGTCAAGGTAACTGCGATTTTCGTTTATAAGCTCATATAATTTTTTAGCTTCAGAAACTCTGACAGACCTTAAAAAGAGATTTTGATTTACTTGCAGGGCAACTTCACTAAAGTTTATTTGTTTAATAGACATTAAAATATTTCTTTTGCTTAATAATTTTGCAATTTAAAACTATAACATTTTCAAATAGCTTTTAACTAATTTTGAACAAAACTAAAAATATAATATGTCAGATTTATTATTGAAGAATATCGCTTTTCTGGGCGGAGTAGATACAGAAGGAAAATCAATTCGAAAAGGTGCAGAAATGAAAGATTTTACAGTGATTGAAAATGCATTTTTATTGGTCAGTAAAGGTAAAATAATAGATTTTGGTAAAATGGAAAATGCTCCTGAAAGAGCTACAAGGGTGGTGGATGCTTCGGGGAAAACTGTTTTGCCCGGTTGGTGTGACTCTCATACTCACATCGTTTTTGCCGGAAGCCGGGAAAAAGAGTTTGTAGATAAAATAAAAGGATTGAGCTATGAAGAAATAGCCAAAAGGGGAGGGGGCATTTTAAATTCTGCAAAATTGATGGAAACGGCAAGTGAAGAAAGTTTGCTTGAGTCTGCATTTTTAAGACTCGGAGAGATTAAAGATATGGGAACCACATCAGTAGAAATAAAATCCGGTTATGGTTTGAGTTTAGAAAGTGAATTAAAGATGCTGAGAGTTATAAAAAAGCTAAAATCCATCAGCCCTGTGCAAATTAAATCTACTTTTTTAGGCGCACACGCTTTCCCAATGGAGTTTCGGGAAAAGAAAGATGCTTATGTTGATTTGATTATTGATAAAATGTTACCACAAATAGCAGATGAAGGGCTTGCTGATTATTGCGATGTGTTTTGTGACAGAGGGTTTTTCTCTGTTGAGCAGACAGATCGTATATTACAAGCAGCTGCTAAATATAATATGCCGCCAAAAATTCATGCAAATGAACTGGATTTTTCAGGGGGTATTCAGGTTGGGGTAAAAAATAATGCCCTTTCTGTCGATCATTTGGAGTGTGTTGGTGAGGAAGAAATAGCGGTGTTAAAAAACAGCAAAACGATGGCAACTTTACTGCCTTCAACGGCTTTTTATCTGGGAATGGAATATGCTCCGGCCCGAAAAATGATAGATTCGGGATTGCCCGTAGCCATTGCTTCTGATTATAATCCCGGCTCTTCTCCATCCGGAAATATGCCTTTTGTAGTTTCTCTTTCATGTATAAAAATGAAAATGCTCCCGGAAGAAGCTTTAAACGCGGCTACTATTAATGGAGCTTATGCAATGGGCTTTGAAAAAAATGCCGGAAGTATTACTAAAGGCAAAAGAGCTGACTTTTTTATCACAAAAAAGATTCCTTCTGTTGATTTTATACCCTATGCTTTTGGCAGCTCATTGATTGAGTCTGTTTTTATTGAAGGGCAATTGCAATAATAATGAACATTAAACATTTAAGAAGTTAAAAATACAAGATGGATAAAGCTGAAAAAATAAAGAAGTTCGATGCAGATGGGTTAGCATCCAATGATGCCTTATTTGGACTCCCGTTTAATTTTGATGAGTCTGAAATCATTATATTGCCTGTCCCCTGGGAAGTTACTGTCTCATATCGTGCGGGAACTGCTAATTCTGTAAAAGGAATTTTAAATGCTTCTTATCAGGTGGATTTGTATGATTCTGATTATCCGGATTCATGGAAAGCCGGGTTTTTCATGCTGGAGCCATCTGTTGAAATGTTGCGAAACAGTAATTTGCTGAGACCTAAGGCATTTGAGTTAATAAAATTTCAGGAAAAAGGAGGAGATGTAGATAGCCACCCTCAATTCTCTAATATTTTAAAAGAAATTAATGCAGCATCTGAGGAGATGAATAACTGGGTTTTTGAACAAACAAATAAGTTACTGAATAACGGAAAGAAGGTTGCTCTTTTGGGAGGCGACCACAGTACTCCATTAGGTTTCATAAAAGCTTTATCAACAAAGCATGAAAAATTCGGTGTTTTGCAATTTGATGCGCATGCTGATTTAAGACCGGCTTATGAAGGTTTTACCCACTCTCATGCTTCTATTTTTTATAATGCCCTTAAAATTGAAAATTTAGAAAAATTGGTGCAATTTGGTATTAGAGACTTGTCATCAGGTGAGGCAGATATTATACGCTCAAATCCGGATCGTATAAAGTGTTTTTATGACCGGGACGTAAAAAGGGATTTGTTTGCCGGTAAAAAGTATGAAGAAATAGTAGATGAAGTTGTAGAGGCCCTTCCGCAAAAAGTTTACATTTCCTTTGACATAGATGCTTTGGATCCAAAATTATGTCCAAATACAGGCACCCCGGTACCGGGAGGTTACGGTTTAGATGAAGCTTTTTATATTATTCAAAAAGTAAAAGCCTCTGGCCGGGAAATTATAGGCTTTGATTTGTCTGAAGTTGCATCTGAAAAACACGAATGGGACTGCATCGTAGGTGCCCGTACATTATTTAGGTTATGCAATGCATTAGCATAAGATTAATTAAATAATTCGGAGATAGTTTCCTTATCCAATTGCTTAATTGGATTGGAGCTTCCTGAGAAGTCGGCAGAAAGTAGTTTTTTATTAATCTGCATTTTTCTGATTTTCTCCTCAATAGAATCTTTAGTAATAAAGCGAAAAACCATTACTTTATTTTTTCTGCCAATTCTATGAGCTCTGTTTAACGCTTGCTCTTCAGCAGCCGGATTCCACCAGGGGTCTAACATTAATACATAATCTGCAGCGGTTAAGTTAAGTCCAACACCACCGGCTTTGAGACTAATGAAAAATAATTTTCGATTTTCTTCTTTTTGAAATTGTTCCACTTGCTTTTGACGGTCTTTGGTTGCGCCCGTTAGCCATGAAAATTCATAATTCCTCTCATTTGCAACTGCTTTGAAAAGTTCCAGGTGTTTTACAAACTGAGAGAAAATAAGCACTTTGTGGCCTTCCTGTGTCAAAGTGTCTAAAGTATCTATAACAGCATTGAACTTGCCGGAATCACCTTCATACTCACTAAAAGTCATTTGTGGGTGGTTTGCAATCAACCGAAGCTTATTCAAGCCTTCTAAAACGTGGAAGTTAAAATTCCCTGCTTTAGAATCATCACCGCTAATATTTGATAAAAGCATGTTTCTGTAGCGGGACTTTTCTTCCTCATACAATTCGTTTTGAGTTTCACTCATTTCACAAAAAATCACCTTTTCCGTCAATTCCGGTAAGTCTTTGGCTACTTCTTGTTTTTTTCGCCTCAATATGAAAGGCCGAATAATAGTTTGTAGTTTCTCCTTAGTAGACTGACAGTTTAGCTTTTCTATAGGGTAAATAAAACTTTCTTTAAAAGACTTAAAAGAGCCTAAGATACCCGGATTTACAAAACTCAACTGACTCCATAAATCCGATAGTCCATTTTCAACCGGGGTGCCGGTAATTGCGTACCTTCTTTTAGCTTTTAGCAGAGACAAACTCATGAAAATCTTCGCATTCGGATTTTTAAAATAATGGCTTTCGTCTGCGATTACCATATCAAAGGGATACTCTCTGAATAAATCTATATTATTTCTGAAAAGGCCATAGCTGGTTAAAATAAGGTTAAATTTTTTCCAATTGGAACTATTTTGCGTTTTTTTCGAACTGTTATAAATCGAATAGTTGATGTCCGGGCAAAACTTTTCTATTTCATCAACCCAGTTAAAAAGCAAAGAAGTAGGTAAAATTACTAAGGCAGTAAAGTGCTTTTTTTGTTGAATCGGTGTATCAAAAAGGGAAAGCTGTACGTTTGATTCATTTTCTACAGCAATAGTTTTTTTCTCATTATTTTCTGTAAGCTCTTGTTTTGTTTTCTTTATAAAAGCCAGCATTTGTATAGTTTTCCCAAGCCCCATATCGTCGGCAAGAATACCTCCGTGTTCATGTTTATGTAAATGACAAAGCCATTCATAACCTTTAAGTTGGTATGGCCTGAGCTTAGTTTGCCAATTAAGCGGAAGCTCCGTTTTTTCTATTTCAGCATTAAATATTTGTTTGGTTTTTTCTTTATCAAAGGTTAAAAAGTTACCGATTTTACTGTTTTGGTTGAACCATTGCAGATGAATATTTTTAATCAGAAACTCATCCTCATTTTTTTTGCCGAATCTATCTAAATCCTTAAATGCTGCCATCCACTCCTCCGGAATTAAGAAAACAGTAGAATCCGGCAATATATATTGTCTGTTATTGTCTTTTATGTGTCTTTTAAGCATGTAAAAAGGTATGTCAAATTTCCCTATTTGGATAGAGATTTGAACGTCAAACCAGTCCTCTTTTTTATGTTCGATTTTACTTTTAATTTGGGGTTTCCCGGTTTGGTAAATCATCCCATTCCAGTTGGCATCAATGCCTATTTCATTTTCATGTAAAAGGGTTTTATGATCTTGTAAAAATTCCAGATACTTATCGAGTAATTTTTCATTTTCTATGCTGAAATGGAAGTCATCTATTGTTTGTTGAAGACCGGTAGAAACGAGTAAATCAATAGCTTTTTGTTCTATAGGTTTATCTCTGTAGGTAAAGGTAAAACCATTTTTTACTACATTTTCATTTACTTCAACATTAAAATCTGATTTATGGCTATGATTAATTTTTAATTTATTATAAAAAATGTCAAGTTTCAACAAAGGGTTACCATTCCTGATGTCTTCGGTCAAAACCAGCTTAAACTCAGGTTTTGGATATTCTTTTTCAAGTGGAATGTTGATTAATTTACAAGGGAAAACTTTAAGGGTATTAGCAATATAAGTAGTATAATACTTCTCTTCATTTTCTATACCTATTTGTATGTATGGTTTTCTGAAAAAAGGAATCAGTTTTTTACCTTTTAAAGGTTTTTTTACCGGATAAATAGTCTCATTATGGAGCACATAACAGGGAGAATTATTTAAAAGCGTGACATTTTCGTGTAGTTTTACTTCTTCATTGTTCGTGATTTGAATGTAATAGCGAGTGTTTGCCGGTAATCTTTCAAAGTGAAAAACGATATCTAATTCCTGATTTGAAATGCTTTTGAGTTGTAAACCGGGATGCTGGTCCATTTTGTGTCTGTAACCGATTTTTTTATCTTTTAAGATAGTTAAAAGCCTATGCAAATTATTCCCAAAATAGTCTTCCAGTAATTCGGATGTAGCTGATTTTTCGGCTTTAATTTTTACGACCCATTCAATAGGATGCATTTTTACTTTTGGGGCAAATTTCTTGTGGAGGGATACCGGGTTTAGCAGTTCACAAATTTTCACACCTTCTTTAATGTATTCTGCTTCGTTTTCTACTTCATCAGGCATAGCTTTTTCATACTTGAAAGACATCTCATGCTCATCCAAATAGTTTATCCAAAAGGCTTCCGGCCAAATACCGAGATCGGGATGTTTTGACAAACAAAAAATTACAGAAGTTTTTTTCATTAACAGTTTTCTTATTCAACCTGCTAAAATGCAATTTTAGATTTAGATTTCATCACTCCGGCATGAAAAATTAATAACAATCGTTATATTTTTAAAAATACAGATTGAAAGCTTATGAAAAGCAAAGACTTAAATTTTCAATATTATGGGTAGTGCTGATTCAATAAGTCTTTTAACGGTTTTTCCGGGATTGGAGCTGAATTTCCCGTCATGCCTTTGGGCGATGATTCCGTTCAGACTGGTAGAATGGTGACCTAAGAGATTACTGACTCCTATAATCCCGGCAGTTTCCATTTCAAAATTTGTGATTTGACTTTTTTCAAACTTCCATTTAGTGAGCACTTCCAGAAAGTCTTCAGCAGCAGGTTTCGCTCTAAGAGAGCGCTGCTGAGGACCATAAAATCCGGTGCAGGTAGCTGTGACGCCTCTTACAAACTGATCCTCCGGAAAGGCTGAGATTAGCTTAGCCGAGGCCTCTCTAAAGTATGGTCTGAAAATTTGGTTATACTGATTTAAGTATTCGCTTAAATGTTTTTCTGTTTTCTCTTCAGTATCACTTTTGAGGTATTTATAGAAATGTAAAAGACCGTCTAATCCCAGACCACCGGTAGAAATAACAAATGAATCAAGGGGTATATTTTTTTGTAGTCCTCCTGAAGTTCCAATTCGGATGATATTTAAGGATTTTTTTATTTTTTTTTCTGTTCGTGTATTAAAGTCAATATTTACGAGAGCGTCTAACTCATTTAACACTATATCTATATTATCGGTACCGATACCGGTAGAAATTACGGTTAACCTTTTTCCGTTTAAAGTACCGGTATGAGTTACAAACTCTCTGTTTGCAGCCTTTATCTCGATTTTATCAAAATAATTAGTAATCATTTTCACTCTGTCGGGATCGCCAACCGTAATAATTGTGTCAGCAACATCATCAGGGTGTAAGTTTAAGTGATAAATCCTTCCATCCGGATTTATTATCAATTCTGCTTCTGGAATAACTCTTATCATTAGAAATTATGTTATATTTGTCGCAAATTTCGTAAATAAAATTTTAATTCCTATGAAACTATCTATTAATAAGATATTAGTACCGACAGATTTTTCTAAACTTTCTTTAGAGGCTCTTGAATATGCAGCTATTATGTGTAAACATTCTGATGCAGAAATATTGCTTTTACATGTTATTGAGTCTACAGATAACTATAAGCATTTGAATGAAGCGCTTAATATTAATGACGTGATGCAGGAGGCTCTAAATAAGAAGCTGCAACAGATTAAATCTGAAAATGTAAGTTTGCATGATATTGAGATTAAAGTAAGGATGACAGAAGGCAAAATTTATGAGCAAATCGAGAAAATCAGAGAAGAAGAATCTGCAGATTTAATTGTAATGGGAACCCATGGCGCATCCGGAATCACTAATATTCAAAGATACATTTTAGGTTCAAATGCCTATAGAGTTGTACATTTTTCTAACTGCCCGGTAATTGTTGTTAGGGGAGCTAAAGTGCCGGTAGATTTTAAAAAGATTGTAGTTCCTTTAGATACGACTAAGCAGACTACTCAAAAAGTGAATCAGGCAATTAAATTGGCAAAATCCTTTGATTCTGAAATTCATTTAATTTCTGTGTCAACATTTTTTGAGGAGTTTACGCATAATCTAAAGGAAATGAAAGATAAGCTTGAGGAAGCAGCTGAAATAGTTGATAAGGCAGGAATACCTGTGAAAATAAAGATGATCAGGCATGATAATATCGCTAATTCAGTAATTGACTATGCTGAAAATGCAAATGCTGATTTAATACTTATAATGGTAAGGGCGGAAAAGAAAAAAAATGATGTTGCCATTGGTTCCAGTGCAAGAAAAATTATTACCGGAAGTAAAGTACCGGTTTATACACTGCGCCCGGAATAAAATTGAAATCAAATGAAAATTATAAAGCACTCTTGTTATTCAAGGGTGCTTTTTTTTATTATAATATTGGTTGGATAATTTTTTAAAAACAAATAGTTAAGCTAAGCATCATCCTTTTTATTAACAAAATACATTGCAACCTTTCCTTTTCCTTTTACTTCAATTTCACCTCGATATTCACAATTGAAATGTTCTTTTATCAACTTATAGGTAGTTTCAGAAATGTTCACTTTGCCGGTCTCTCCATTACTTTCCATTCGGGCAGCGGTATTTACCGTATCTCCCCATATATCATATTGGAATTTTTTTATGCCGACTATCCCGGCAACAACAGCTCCTGTATGTAAACCCACTCTGGCTTTTAGTGGCTGATTGCCTTTAATTTCCTGTTTTATATTAAATTGATTCAGAAATAATTGAATTTCAATAGCAGCATTTATCATATTGACAGCATGGTTTTCTATGTTTCCATGCATTCCTCCAGCCGCCATATAAGCATCCCCGACTGTTTTAATTTTTTCTATTTCGTATTTTTCCATTATTCTGTCAAAAGCACTAAAACACTCATTAACTATTTCAACTAACTGATGAGGTTTGAGTTGTTCAGAAACTTTTGTAAAACCAATAAAATCTGTAAATAATACGGTAACCTGATTATACTGCTTTGCAACTGCGTAACCCTTTTCTTTGAGTTCATTTGCAGTTTCTGCCGGAAGGATATTTAAAAGTAAATCTTCACTTCTATTGCGTTCTTTAGTTATTTTATTTCGTTGAACAAAGAATAAGCCTGCAAGTAAAATTGTCATGCTAAGACCGGTTAGAGATGCTATAATTTGAAAGTTTTTTCTGCGCATTTCTTCAAAAACCAAAGCTTCTCTTTTTTCCTGTTCCGATTCAATTAAAGCTTTTTTCTTATCATATTCATGTTCTACATTCATTCGAATGGCTTCTCGCTGATTTTCAATGTTTGCAATACTATCCCGCATTTCTATGAAAAGAAGGTGCATTTCAAAGGCATCTTTATATTGCGCCATCTTATGGTATACAGCTGACAGACTTTGGGATGCATTTCGTAAACTTTCTACATTTTCAATCTCCAATGCTATGTCCATAGACTTTTTAGCATACCTAAGCGCTGAAGGTAAATCTCCGGTATGAATAAACAAATTGCTTAAAGAATTAAATGCTTTTGCTATTCCAGACTTCATGCTTACGTTCGTATATCTTAATAAAGCTTCTTTATAATACTTTTCAGCCTGAATGTAGTTACCATCTTTTAGGTACAGGCTACCTAACTTTTCACTGTTAGCAGCAATTGCATCATCTAATTTTTCAGCTTTTGAAATCGATAAAGACTCATAAAAATTTTTAAGGGCATTTTCATAGTCTCCCATTTTTTTAAAGAGGTCTCCGATAAAATAATAAGATATAACTATACCTCTAAAGTTTTTGATTTCTGAGTTTATCTCTTTTGCCTGTCGGTAAAATTTCATAGCAGCATCATAATCGCCCTGTTCGGTATGTATATTTGCGATATTAATTAGATTTGTAGCTATACCTCCTTTATCGCCTAATTCTTCATTTATTCTGAGAGCGCTGTAAAAATTTTCCAATGCTTTGATTGAATTTCCCTGATCCAGATATATATTGCCAATGTTTAACAGATTTGATGACATTCCGCGTTTTCTGTCGTGTTCTTTATTTAACGCATAAGCCCGGTAGTAGTAATCCAATGCTTTTGTATTATCCCCTTTGAAACTACTTAATACCCCTAAGGTTATTAAAGCATCAGCCTGATATCTAATTACATTCTTTTCTGTAGAATAATCCAGGAGTTTATTGGCAAGTATGTAAGCACTGTCAGCATTCTTAAAAGCTAATCCATCCCAAGCAACTGTTTTTAGCGCATTTAATCGGACAGTGTCACTTAGAGTTTCATCATCCCAAATTGATAACAAGGAATCTATATTGATATTAGCCTTTAATGGATTGATAAAGGATAAAAGAATAAAGAGATTAAAAAGAATATAAAATTTAGTTAAACACATTTATATTAAGATTAGTAATTTCTTGATTGCTTATCCTTAAGATTAAACACAATTGACAAATATAGAATATAATTTGAAAAAAGAGAATTTACATCAGTTCGTTTGAAAATATTTGTTCTTTAAAGCTATAAAATTCCCGTAAATATTTAAACTGAACTGAATTTCTATTTTTTATTTAATTCAAAACATGTGATTATTTAATTGCTGAAATTTAAAGTAGTTTACTAAGAATCAATTTTGATTTCTTTCAAGCTTAAAATTTTTAAATCGTTTGATTCGATCCACATTAATTCGGTGTACTCCGGCATCTAATAGTGTTTCCCAGACTTTTTTTCTATTTGTAGCTCCCCAAAATCTGAGTTCAACTCCAATTGAATCAGCTTGTACTACTATTTCCCTTAATAGGGTTAATTCGCTTTCAGGCATACTTGCCCTAATACCTCTCCAATTAAAAAGACTTCTGTAGGCGGCACTAATTCTGGGTACTTCATGAATATTATAGTCGCTGTTTAAATCAGCTAACCTACCGTCAATTGCAGCAAATCTGGGATTGTCTGAAAGTATCTGTTCATAATTTCTTCTACCGGAAATTAAGATGGTAACCGCATTTTTTTTGGTACTTTCCGGAGTAAATTCGGTCAGCATAAACCGGTATTTATCAAACAAAACTTTAAGGCTGTCATAAGTTTCTTCGGCATCAGATTTTACATCAATCATGAGAATAAATCCTTTAGGTCCATTTTTAAACACACTGCCATTATTTTTTCTCACTTTTTCAGCCAAAGGTTTAAAGTACATATCTTCTAATGAGCGCATTCTCAATGCCCCGATACCGGTATGTGCTACGACTAATTGACCTTTTCGCAAAAATACGTCAGCTTCTACACTGCCAAAACCTTTTTCTAGGGCAGCTTCTAAAGGCTTGCACTTATTATAATCATTGTGTACATGACCTACATCAAATAATAGAGGAGACTGAGCAGACAAGGAAAAATGAAGAAAAAAGAAAAAAATGAATACAACTGAAGGCTTACTTAACTGCATTAAAAATCAAAACTACTTTGTTTTTTAATCTTGAAAAAGTTTTTTAACCGAATCAGAAATGCTAAGGACAAATACACTATGAGTGGGGAACCAATGGTTATAAATGAAGTGTAAATAAAAAATAAACGAATCCAGTTACTTGGGATACCTATCTTTTCACCTAAATAGCTGCATACACCGAAGGCGTTTACCTCTATAAAGTTCTTTAATTTATTCATTTTGACAGATTTTTCTGATGATAAATTCAGTATTAAAAGAATTGAATTTTCGTACTTATTTATTATAAAGTTAAACAGTTTTCATTAAATGTGAATTTTTTTCCTCTTTTTTTATTTGTTTTGAAAGTGACTTCTCAACTTTGAGACTCAAGTATTTTAATACCAATGTTACATTTAAGACATTGTTTCGGAGTGCAATAATATTTTTTTAATTCTATAAGTGCCTGACTTTCTAATGCATTTTTAGCTTTTATTCCATTTTCCAGCCATGTTTTTGTAATTGAGTTGTTTTCTGCCGGAATGTTTTCAAGCCATGAAAGAGCTTTATCTTTTAAACTTTCTTTTCCCCTGAAGCTCCCGTATAAAAACATAAAAGGAATCACAACATTTATCAGAATAGAGTTAGCGGTATGTTTACCTAGTTTTTTTTCTTTTTTTCTTGAAGTTTTATTAAAAACATAATGTGTATTCCAGTATTCTGAAGCCGAAACATTGAGAATTTGTCTGGCTACCTTAGGAGAGCTGGCCATCAATAAAGTGTGAAACAGTCGTGGAGAGTGATGATATAAACTACAAAGCTGGGCTATCCGAATGGTAGGAAAATTTCCCGGTCTCAGCCTTAAAAATTGCCATATTTTATTTTCTATAGGTTTAAGATCTTCGGTTTTTTTATAATGAAAATATTCCGCTTTTAATGCTTTTATATAGTCATCGTCAGATTCTATCGTATTTAACATTCCTGACTGTCCAAAAAGCAGACTTTCGAGATGATGAATGCTGTTTTGTTTTTTTTGAAATGTATTATAGGAAATACTTTTGATAAGCAACTCCATTGGTAAACTATTTACCGGCCCTCCTAAATATTTTGATAGAAAAATAAGGAAAACATATTCCCAGTCATTTTTTTCTTTCTGTAAAACATCCTGAATTTCTTTTGTTTTATCTTCAAGTCTTTCGACTATCATCCTGTCCAGGCACTGATCAATAATAAACCTGTCAATATCCGGCAAAAAACTGTGGCAGGGTATTTTAGCTTTTGCCTGCTGCAACAATTTGTATTGTCTTAAAATGCCCAAATCAAGCAGAGGTGAAATGTTCAATGCGGGAACCTTCGTGCCATCTTCACGGAATATGACTTTATCATTTTTAGCAACTACATGTAAAATCACATTGTTGTATTTTTTGTCAAGATGGTGTCCATGAGCATACCAGTCAGAAGCTTTGATATGGATTTCTACATTTCCAGCCCAGGAAGTCTCGTCCAGCATTATGCGCGCATCTAAAAAATCCGGTCCGCCGTCATAATTATGAAAACCTGATTTAGTGATTAGCAGCTTTTGTCCGTCATCTGTTTGTAAATTGACAGGGTTAAATTTTTTATACTTCCATACAAAATGCAAAAAATCCTCTTTCATATCCGGTTTGCTTCTGGTTAAAGAATACTAAAACAGGATAAAAATAAAAATATATATGAATAAAGTAAAATTTAAAGAAAAAACTTGTTAAAATTTTTCGAAAAAAGGAGACATTTGACTTTGATAGTTTTTTGCCGAAAGGGCTGCTTTTTCAGCAAAACCCTTATCTGATGAGGCAAAAATAATTCCTCTGGATACATTTACCAGCATACCTGCATTTTCTTTGTTTGTAAATGGAATTAAATCTTCAATTTTGCCGCCTTGAGTGCCGACACCCGGAATTAATAAAAAATGGTTTGGGCTAATTGATCTTATTTTTTCAAGATACTCCTTTTGAGTAGCACCGACAACAAACATACATTTATCCGGAGTGAAGCGGGAGGCCATTTTAGATAAGAAAAGCTCATACATTTTACCGGAGTGCATATCTGTTTTTTGAAAATCTTCACTACCCGGATTTGATGTCAAAGCAAGAGGGATTATCCATTTATCAGTATAAGCCAAAAAGGGTTCAAAAGTCTCTAAACCCATATAAGGGTGAAGAGTTATCGCATCAAAATTCATTTGTTCAAAAAAAGTTTTTGCATATTGAGCAGCTGTGTTACCAATATCTCCTCTTTTTGCATCGGCAATTTTGAAAACATCATCGGGCAGATAAGCAACGGTTTTTTGCATTACATTCCAGCCTTCAGCGCCCATAGCTTCGTAAAAAGCCGTATTGATTTTATAAGAAACCGCATAAGGAAGGGTTGCGTCTATGATTGCTTTATTAAACTCCAGCATACCTTCTGCATTTGCTTTCAGGTGATGTGGTAATTTTGTGACATCAGTATCTAAACCGACACATAAAAAACTCTTTTTATTGAAAATTGCAGCTTTTAGTGTTTGTAAGTTCATTTTTTTCTTTTTAGGAACAGTATTTGTTCATTGTAAAGCGAAACCTAAGATTGTATTTTGTAAAAATAACTTTAAGAACAATTATCTTTGAAAGTATTCTTATTGCCGAAAATTAATTTTATGCCAAAACTAAACACCTTTTTTCAATCATTCATGCTTTTCGGTATGATGTTTTTTACGTTGATAAGTTGTTCAAACCGAAATTTAGCCTCTGATGATTCCTCAGAAGCATCTTATATAGGAGTTCATAATAGTAAAAATTCACTGGATTGGGCTGGAGTTTACAGAGGAGTTTTACCATGTGCAGATTGTGAAGGGATACAAACTGAAGTTAAAATTAATGATAAATCCGAATTTATCTTAAGTAAGCGATATTTGGGTCGAAGTGCTCAAGTGTTAGTTTCTGAGGGCTTTTTTACATGGGATGAATACGGTGGGAAGATTTTTTTAGAAAATGAGCAAATGTCTTTTATGGTTGGAGAAAACAGGCTAATCTTGCTCGATAAAGATTCTAAAAGAATTAAGAATGATACAGGTGAAGACTTTAATTTAGTTAAAAAAACAAATAATATCAGGAATAAGAAATGGTATCTTGTGGAGCTGAATGGTGAAGAAATTCATATAAATGAAACCCTTAAAAAACTTCCCTATATTCAGTTTGAAGAAGGTGAAAAGGTAAGTGGACATGCCGGTTGTAATACTTTTCACGGAAGCTATAACCTCAGTGATGGTAACCGGATTTCATTTTCGCAAATGGGACTAACACGCATGGCCTGTGCGGATATGGAAACAGAACAAAATCTTATGGAAGTATTAGAGCAGGCAGATAATTATCATGTAAGGGCGGATACATTTCAATTAAATCAGGCCAGGTTAGTTCCGTTAGCCAGGTTTGAATACAGATTTTTTGATTAGCTTAGTCAACTTTTCCAAAAAACGATAACCGTTTGACGGGACTTAAATGTTTATCAAACACCAAGTACAAAAATTAAAATTTATGCAATTATTTATTATTTCTTCTCAACGTTACATTTTATATACTCTCTTTCTGGTTTTATTTGTTTTCATGTTTTCGTCTTGTGCCGGAAGCCGGCAATTGGCAGACGAAGCTGTAGAGGAAGATTTAAGTTCGGAATCTCAATGGACAGAATATGAAAAAAATGCATTTTTGGAATCTTGTAAAAGAGATGCTACTCAAATTGAAGGTTTGAATCCGGATCACTACTGTAACTGCTTTTTAGAAAAACTCCAATATACTTACACCATTGATGAAGTGTTAACATTGCCGGATGAATTAATTTTTGAATTGGCAGAAAAATGCATTGAATCGCAACCTTAAGATATGGTAGATTATTTTCAAATTAGGATAAAAGTTAACTTTTTGAATGATAAAACTCTATTTATTTATTGTTTTCAATTTGCTAAATACCCTATATTTTTTCATATTTGTTAACTTTTTATTAGTATAAGGTTAAGGTTTTGTAATTATTTAAGATTCAGTTCGAATAAAGTGTGAAAGATAGTCAGTTATTTCCAATAGGTAGTTTAGTCGTATTAATAGTTATACTTATACTGGTATTAGTGTTACCGGTAAAGATTCCGTATAACATTGACACAAAGGGTTATATTTTGCCTGCAAAAGAGTGGTACCTTGAGAGAACCCGGGATGGCAGCTTATTATCAACTTTAAAAGATAATGCTACAGAAAAAGTAAATTCTTTTAGAATAACAGAATTTCAAAGAGGCGATATTGCCGGCTTTGAATTAAACCATTTATTGGAACAAAGGGGCGATTTTATATTTCGAGGGGATACTATCGGGTCATTATACTCAAATGACGAACTACGCAGGGAAGCTGAATTATCTGGATTATTGGCCGAATATAAAGCAGAACTGGAATTTTATTTGGCAGGAAGCAAACAAGAAGAAGTTGAAGCTGCATTAGCTAAAGTTCAATTAGCTCAGGAGCGTTTGCGAACCGATCAATTAACTTATGACAGAAACTTGCCTTTAATAGAGGATTCCTTAATAGCACCGTCTGAAATAGAATTATTAGAGCAACGCTTAAAAACCCATAAAAGTGAAGTTGAAATTGCTCAGGCAAATTACAGAGCCTTGATAACCGGAGCAAAGCCGGAGCAAATTGAGTGGAGTATAGCCAGAATAAATAATATAGAAAGACAACTGGAAGTATTATCATCTCGTATGGATGCATTTACTATAAAAGCACCTTTTGACGGTGTATTACATCCCAAAAGAGTAACCAATGAGCAGCATTATCCGGTAATTGGTCTGGCTGATACTTCTTTTTATATAGTTAAGATGCCGGTTGATATAACGGAAAAAGACTACATATTTCCAGGGGCAACTGTTACGGCAAGTATACCGGGTTTCAGCGATAAGCCAATTGGAGAAGTTATTCGTATTGAGCCGGGAGTAAACAGAGTTGATGGCAGGCAAGTGTTTTTTGTGAGTGCTAAGTTTCACGCAGGAGAATTCAATCTTATGCCGGGGCTTTTGGCTGATATGCAAATAGAATGTGAGAAAGTAACGCCCAGAGAATTTTTATACAGATCGGTTAAATTAATATTTGCACAATGAAACTGAGGTATGAAAGAAAATATTTGGTTCACAATGACCTTCAGGAGGTTTTGAGGGAGCGTTTTAAACCTTTCCTCAGGCCTGACAAGCATGCAATAGGTCCGTTGGAATATCCTGAATATACAGTCAGAAGTATTTATTTTGATACCCATGATATGGCGGCTTATTTAGACAAAATAGAAGGCTATAAAAGAAAGAAAAAGCTAAGAATCAGGGGTTATAATGTTCATAGAAATGGCGATAAGGTTGTTTTTGAAATTAAGCGGAAAATTGGAGACAGAATTTATAAAAACAGAGTTTTCTTAGAGTATGAAGAGCTTCCTAAAGTTATGGATCCTTCGCTTGATTCAGGTGGTGAATCATTAAGAAATAAGTCATTTTTGAATGACCCGAGTTATAAAAAGTTTAAGTATAATTTGCTTCGCTATCATATGCATCCGGTGATTTTAATTTCTTATGAAAGGGAACCTTATCATGGCCAGATTGATAGTGGTGTGCGAGTGACTTTTGACAAAAATATAAGAAGTAAGTTTGCACCTTCTTTAGATGAGCTTTATAGTGAAACTTTTATGAGGCCATTGTTTAAAGATCATTTTATACTTGAAATTAAGTATTTTACGGATTTTATGCCAAGCTGGGCTAAATCTATAGTTGCTGAATACAATCTTCGTAGAGAAGCCTTGTCTAAGTTTTCAATAGGTATAGATGCGCATCATGATGAGAGGATGAAGTTGCCTTCTTCTGCATTTAGAAGCTATCGTTTGTCCGGATTAAGTAATTTTGTATTTAAGAAAAAACTATGATAGAAGAATTTCAGGATATATTCGTTTTTTCAATTAGTCTGAAACAAGTTATAGCAAATGTTTTAGTGGCTTTAGTATGTGGTGTTACTATTTCTTTGATTTATCGCTTTTCATACAGAGGTTTAAATTACTCTACTTCATTTGCAAATTCTATAATTATGCTGACCATGATTACATCTATAGTGATTATGGTAATCGGAAATAACTTAGCTCGTGCATTCGGATTAGTAGGGGCTATGTCAATTATTCGATTTAGAACGGCCGTTAAAGACTCTCAGGATATAACTTTTATCTTTTTTGCACTCACTATAGGATTGGCAGCAGGGGTGGGGCTATACGCAGTCGCCTTTGCCGGTACAGCAATTATCGGCTTTATCATTATGGTATTAAGTGCCATAAACTTCAGCAGTAAAACAAAAAAGGAATATCTCCTTCAGATTTTAACAGTACCAAGCGGAGAAAAAGAAACTCCCTATCACGACTATATTAAAAAGTATTGTAGACGATATAAGTTAGTGAATGTAAAAGCAGTTGGAGAAGGTGATAGTGAATTACTTGAGATTTCCTGGTATGTCACTTTAAAAAATGAAGAAGACAATAGCATTTTCATTTCTCAATTAAAAAATATTCCGGGTACTTCTCAGGTTAATTTATTTTTTGATGAAGAATAAGCTTTAGCTTTTCTTTGCAAAAGAATTCTGCATTATGCTCAAATATAAGTTGATTATTTCTTTTCTTTTTTTACTTTATATTTCTATCGGTATCGGTCGTATGGCTAATGCAGAAGTGAATTTAGAAATTCTTTTGCAGGCTGTTTATGATAACAGTCCGGGTATTAAAGCTTCTGAAAAGGGAATAGAAAGGTTTATGCTGGAGCAAAATCGTTCAAAATATAATTTTTTCCCCGATTTACAATTTGATTACAGAAATAGAAATAACAGAGGTCTTTTTGTCGATCCGTCAACCAATATTCTGAGTAGAGATATAGTATTTGGCAATCATGCTTTTTTGTCCAGTGAAATCACCATTTTTAATGGTTTTTATAATCATCATTACAGAGAACTTAGCAGGGTTAGAGTAGAAGTGGCAGAATTAAGAACAGAATTAGAAAAACAAAGTATTGCCAGAAAGGTTGCTGTTGCTTATTTCACAATTGGTTTGCTGAAAGAGGAAATTAGCAGATTGGAGAAGTTGATTGAGCAGTACTCACTTTTGGAGAGATTTACTTCGGCAAGAGTTGAGAGCGGACTATTGCATAGCAGAGACATAGCACTTATTCGTGCAGAAGTTGCTGAAATTAATTATAAAATACTCGAGAGCCGGATCATGATAGACAATCAGGTGATTTTTTTACAGCAAAACAGTGGCTTATCCGGTTGGGAAGCTGAAGATTTGGAGTTTGATTCATTTTTTGAAATGCTGGAAGAAATTGATGATCTAACGGCTCCTGTTGACGCTGATGCATCTCAAATTCCAATAGTTTCTTATTATGAAGCACTGGAAAGAGCTGCCGGATATTCATTGAAAATGAGAAGAGCAGAGTCATATCCAAGCTTGAAAGCGGAGGGAATTATAGGTACAAGGACTTCTACACTGGGAGAAGACCCTTTTTCGAGTCAATTTTCTAATAACAATTATCAACAAATTGGCTTACTGTTAAATGTTCCTATTTTTAATCGTTTACATTACAAAACTGCGATTGAACAGGCTAAAGTAGATATTGAAGTACTTGCTTATGAGAAGCAGGCTGTAACAGATGCCTTTCAGTTAGAGCTGACAGCTCTCGGAAGCAGCTTAAATCTGCTCAAGAGGCGACTGGAAGTATATGAGGTGCGGTCTGAGGCACTTGAAATGCAATATGAGTTCATTTTTGAAAAGTTTCACAGAGGACTTTCAGATATTTTAGACTTAAGTCAGATAAGACATGACTTAACAGAACTACAATCTGATAAATTACAAACTCAGATAGAACTGCTTAAGAAAACAATAGACATGAATTTTTTGAAGGGAGAAATATATTTTGATTAATTTTAGGTATGAAATCTGTTAAAAAAGTCTTTTTATTTACTCTTTTAGCTTTCATAATTATAGCATGTAAAGAAAAAGATAAAGAGGAAGAAGATGAATACATAGAGATTGAAATTGTACCTGAATTAGTAACCGTATTAAGTATGCAGTTTGAAGAAACTTCAGGTCTTATACACTCAGGTGGGCAATTATGGACGCACAACGACAGAGGGTGGTTTAATCATATCTATGCAATTGATAAAAATACCGGAAATCCATATATAACCTTAGTTTTAAATAATGCAGGAAGTGTAGATTACGAGGATTTGGCCAAAAGTGAAATGTTTATTTATGTAGGTGATTTCGGGAATAATACAGGTAATCGAAAAGATTTAAAAATCTATAGAGTACCTAAAATTGAAATAAATTATGAAAACCCGGGGATACAATACTTACATGTTAATTCCACCCGGTTTTTTTACCCGGAACAAGACGTATTCGAATCAGGTAATCAGCATAATTTTGATTGTGAAGCTTTTATTTGGTTTGATAATCATTATTATCTTTTTTTAAAACATCGCTTAGATAATAATACCACACTTTATAAAATACCGGCTCAACCCGGAGAATTTGCTGCAGAAAAACTGGGAAATTTTGAGAGCAGAGGTCAAATCACCGGAGCTGATATATCTCCTGATAGGGATGAAATAGTTTTATTGGGCTATGATAAAGATGAGGATGTATTTATTTGGGTACTTAGTAACTTCGAAGGTGATAATTTTTTTGAAGCAGATTTAATGTATATTAGGCTGGGTACTTTTGATGAGATTGGACAGGCAGAAGGCATTAGTTATACCGATGATAATAAGTTAATTTATATTAGTGCCGAAAAAACCAACGATACACCTCCTTTATTGTATAAAATTTCAGTTGACTCTTATCGCTCAAACTAGTTTTTAATACTGTTTTGAATTAATGTAATAGCTTGTTCCAAAGATTGATTATTGGGATTTAAATCTCTGGCTTTTAGAAAGTAGGGCAGAGCCATTGAATAATATGAATTTCTTTGCTGTAAAAAATTATTTTCTTCTTCCGGATTTAAATTCCTGTTAGTTTTTATTTCATTTATTTCAATGGCTTTATTATAATACAAAACACCTAAATTATAATTAGCATCAAAAAAATCTTTATCTATTTCTATTGCTTTCTTGTAGTATAAAATGGCATCTTCAAACTTATTAAACCCACTTAATAGACTGGCTTTTATAAAATATAAACCCTTTTCATTAGGAAAAGATTTAATTAGTTTTGTAAGGTCTTCAATCAGTTCATTCTCTCTTCCCAGATAATGAGCTATATTTACAGCTTCAGCTAATAAATCATTATCACTTGGAACTACAGCAGTTCCTTTTCTTACTGTTTCAAAAGCAGCTTCAAAATCTCCTTTTATTTTATGAATCTGAACCGCAGCTAAGTAAATTTCAGGATTACGGGTGTTGTTTTTAATGAGCTCATTGTATAGATTTAATGCTCTTTCGGTTGAGCCCTCCTCCTGAAGTATTTTTCCGTATTGAGCTATCCCTTGATTAGGGGTGTTTCTATAATTCCTTTTTTTAAGAAAGTCATAAATTTCCATATATACCTGATACAAAACTAATCTATCGTCTATTTTAGCGCTTAAACCATGTTTTATTGACCATTCATCAATTAACAACATTATTTTTTCTGAATTTGAAAGTATCTGAAACAGATATTGATTTGAACGATCTCTCTTAATTGCAGCTTGTAGAGAAAACCATGCATCCTTAAGATTATTTATGTTTGGATTACCAAATCTTTTGGCATTTTCTTCTTCAAAGGAAGATATAAGAATTAAGCTTTGAATGAGCCAGGGATAAGCCCGGACATTAAAATAAGAATCTGATACAGCCTTATTTATTTCAGCTAAAGCCTTATCATTTTGACCTAAAATGTAATGCCTGTATGCTGCTTCTGTAGCATTATTTTGTGCAAATGAATTCAGGAAAAAAATGGTACAAATGAGAACCGAAACAGAAAGTTTCATTATTTTTTATTTCAAATATAATATGTAAAAACAGGAAAACCTGTTATTCGAGGAAATTAATCTCTCCGAAAATCACCGTTTTGCCATGCTTCTATAAATTTTGCCCATGCAAATGGGTTGAAAATATTCATAGGTGGTCTTTGTCCGGCATAGTAGAATTTTTCAGCTTCTCTTCTTAAGTAATAGCTTTGATTTTCCCTGGGATCCATTGTCATTGCAGCACCCATTTCTCTCAATATTTCCCTGTCAAGGTTTCTTTTAGCTCTTTCTAAATCATCGTCAGGTAAGTCAAGACTCAAAAAAGCTTCTCTAAACTGTTCCTTTGTTGGCCATGGATAAACTATTGTTTCAGATAAATGAACGGTATCTCTGGTCATAAGCTTTATGATTGAATACCTCTTCTCATCCAAATTCTCCGGAATAACATATTTTTCATCATTATAACCTAACGCACTAAAAATAATAGTATCACCCGTCTCAGCTACAAAAGAAAATACTCCTTCTGCATTACTGGCTGTACCCCTTAATTTATTTTTAATAATAATGTGGGTGTAAGGTAAGCCAATTAAGCTATCACTTGACATAATTACACCACTGAACTGTATTATTTTTCCGGAGTTTGAGCCGGTATTAGCATGAATAATACTCGTACTAAAAAGAAAGAAAAGTAAAAAAAGGAGTCTCATTAAAATTATTTTTACAACCAAAATTATTAAAACTATTTGAGTATTTAACTTCCTTTAAGCTATTATAATTGTGTAATTAACATTTTACCTGAAATTTACTCTTTTAAAAGCTGATCAATTTTAGTTTTTACCCTATTGGCTGTAGGTTTTGTGAAGGTGTAAAAATAGTCTCTTACTTCGCCGTTTTTATCAATCAGGTATTTATGAAAATTCCATCTGGGTGTAGAGTTTATTGAACCATTTTGTTTTTTATCTGATAAAAACTTAAAGAGTTCAGACTGATTTTTGCCTTTCACTTTTGTTTTGTCAAAAATGGGGAAAGTTACCCCATAATTTATTTCACAGAAGGATTGAATATCATAACCTTCCAAAGGTTCTTGTTCTGAAAAGTCGTTAGATGGAAAGCCAAGTATTTCAAATTCTTTTTCATTGTATTCTTTATAGAGAGACTCTAGCTCTTTGAATTGGGGAGTAAACCCACATTTAGAGGCAGTATTTACTATCAATAAAACTTTTCCTTTATATTCAGATAAACTTACTTCTGTCCCGTCAATTTTTTTTACCTTAAAGTTGAAAATGTTTTTCTTTTGACTCATAAAATTAATTTTCATATTTAACACAAACAACTATAAAATGTTTTTTGAAACCGGAAAGTGAAGGTATTAAATCTCATTCTCTGCATTAAACACTTCCAAAAAACTTTATTTCAAACTGACTTTATCTTGATTTTCTTTTGTGTGCTTCTGGTTTGAGTTGATTTTTTCTATCTCTGCAAAAATTTTATCCACGTCATTTCTTAAGGCATTATAGTCATTTTGTTGCTCTTTAATAGCTTCAATTAATAAAGCAACTAAAACAGAGTATTGAATAGATTTATAGCCTTCATTATCAGTATCCACTACTTCGGGGATAATTTTTTCAACTTCCTGAGCAATTAGTCCTATTTTTGAACCGCTTTCAGCAAGTTCATCACCGGCATATTTATTCCAGGAATAGCTTACACCTCTTAACTCCATTACTTTTGATAAAGCATATTGCAAAGTTTCAATATCCTCTTTAAGTCTTTCATCAGAGGATTCAGTAATACCATCCGACTTAATTCTACCACCGACGTGCAGGCGGTATGCGGGGTTATTATTATTAATACCAACATTACCGCCATTATTGTATATGTTGCTGCTGTTAACTACCCATTGGCTTCCATTCCAGTATGTAGTGTTACCTGCTGCTGTTCCGTTTGGTAGCAATCCGTCTTGTCCGGCCGGCCCTTGAGGTCCTGTTGAACCTTGTGGTCCCTGAGGTCCTGTGGCTCCCTGTTGCCCGGTCGGTCCTGTAGCACCTTGCTGTCCGGTTAAATCTATAGTGGTAAAGCTAGAACCATCGGAATAATTAATTGTAAAAGTACCGTTTTGATTATCTGTAGTTGAGACAATTCCTACGCCATCAGTGCCATCTTGTCCATCTGAGCCAGAAGTTCCTTGTGGACCTGCCGGTCCCTGAGGGCCTAAAACCTGACCGGCATTCACTGTAGTATTGTCTGAATAAGTCAGAATTAAATCACCATTAAAATTGACTACAGCATTAATTATTCCGACTCCATCTTGTCCGTCATTTCCGTCTTGTCCATCTATTCCGGCAGGACCTGATGGTCCGGCAGGGCCAATAGCTTCTACCCATTGAGTGCCGTCAAAGTACCAAAACTGATTAAAATCTGTATCATAAACAAATAAACCGGTAGCCGGATTATTTATATTATTTCGTTGCAAAGTTGTTACACGAGGTATTAGTACCCCTTTATCGGAAGATTGTATTTCAAGAATAGCAGAAAGGTCAGGGGTAGTTGTTCCAATTCCTACATTATCCTGGGCAAATAAACTGAAATGGGAAAAAGAAACAAATAAAAAACAAGAAATTAGTTTTTTCATAGCATTAAGTGATATTAAGTATGTTATTATTGATGAATTTCAAGAGTAGCACCGGAGGTTGTTTGAACTTCCAAATGTCCACCATTTGTGGTGTTAATGTCTAAAGTATAACAATTTGCATTATTCCCTGCATGTATAACAGGGTTATTGGGAGTTCCACCCGGAATAACTACCGGCGAGGAGGATGTTGGGACGCTGACTTTATCCCAATTACAGGCTTCATGCCAATCATCGTTGATACTGCCTGTCCATGTCCAGATACCCGCAGGACCACCCGGGGTACCTCCGGGAGTGACTGTTACAGCTACACAAGAAGACCAGCAATTATTAGCTCCCAGAGCATTAAAGTAAAAAGTGCCACCGGATGTTACGTTAAAAGTTCCACTAAGCGGATTAGCCGTGCTGGTTCCGCAGGAAGTTCCCTGATAGTAATATGTAACACCGCTTGGAGGTGTTGGGAATGTTATTGAAGCTCCACTGCAATCTTCTACTACAGTTGGATCCGGAGGAGCCGGAACTATGCTAAATTCCCAGATTGAAAAGCTACTGGTACTTGAACCATCGTTCGTCGGGTCAAAGTAAGCACCTCCACCCGGGTCTGTAGCCGGTAAAGTTGTTGACCAGGTTGGAGATGTATAATAAAGTCTGTTTTCAAATGGTGTATAAGCTATTTTAGGCCTTGAAGAGTTTTCTCCAATATATGATGACCATATAGCCTGATAGTTTGAGTTAAATCTCATCATGAAATTCGAGCCAAAGCTTGGAGATGTTTGATTATAAAAACCACTGTATGGAATAGCTATAGCATTATTTGTGCGGGCTGATAAAATAAAGTCTCCGCAATCAGTAAGAATTGGATCCCAAATAAAGTCTCCACCTCCATCATGCCCCCAATAGGTAGCCCATTGGCGCGCACCACTGTTGTTAAACTTTAAAATATAACTGTTGAAATTATCAAAACTGCCTCCACCACCTGAAGCATTGGCAGGGGCTGTAGTTTTGTTATAAGCGCCGGACATGCTTTGAGTTGGGAAGTTGATACTGTTTGTACTTCCGGTAATAATAATATTGTCACTGTTGTCTGTAATGATTTGCAACCCGTTACCAAATGATGAACGTGTACCATCATTATGTGCTCCTCCATACATGGTATTCCACATCATGGCACCATTTTGATTAAAACGGGTTATCATTAAGTCAATTCCACCGGCATTAAACATTTGATTATAAGCACCGGACATGCTCATTAGTCTTTCATTTGTAGCATTACTGGATGAATTCCATGTTGACTCAGTTACTATATAAATATGATTATTGCTATTAAATGCTATGTTTGAATTGCTTTGAGATCCGGGGCCACCAAGAAATGTTCCCCAGATTTGATTGTATGAACTATTAAGTAATAAAATAAACACCTCCCAGCCACCTCCACTAGTTGATTGATTATAAGCACCAGACCTAAACATTACCGGAGGGTTTCCAAAATCATAGGTATTATATACAATTCCAACCAATCCACTATTGCTGATTGCTATACTGGGATGAGCTGAGGAATGTCCACCAATATTTGTAGAGTGAAGTAATGATCCGGTATTTCTGTTAAACCTCAGGTAAAAAGGTCTTTGTTGTGCAGTATTTTCAAAATAACCACCCCCGTTAACCAGTGGCATTTCAGTACTACCACTACTGCCAACTATGTGTAATATATTACCGTGTATAGCCATCGGACTGGTTCCTAAAGCCCAAACTGTACCTGTTCCTCCAAAATATGTAGCCCATTCTAAAGCTCTGTTTGCATCAAATTTTGCTATATAAGCATCAATGTTTCCTCCAAATGCTTGCTGATAAGAACCTCCGGGTCCGACTACAGGATAGTCTGTTGAAGGTGAAGATATTGCATGAGTACTTGCAAGTAAAAACATATTACCATCTTCATCAGCTACTATATTGTTTCTCTCCATAGAACCGGCACCGGAAGCTGTTTCAAAATATGTTGCCCAGGTAAGTGTTGGGTCAATTGTCAGTTTTTCAAAATAATCTGCATCAGTTTTGAAACCAATCACTCCATCATTTAAAACATATTCAACTGTGACTTGCTGCTCTTTATCTCCATTAATAAACGAAACAGGAATATCCTCAATGATTTCTTCAAAAAGTGTAGAAATATATACTTTGCCGTCTCTTAAACTTATACCTTTCGCACCCTCGTAATTAAGTTGCACATCTTCAATATTTGCACCCTTATGGAGAATGATATCATATTTTATTCCGGATTCTAGTTGATAAAAAACGATATCAATATGGTCATATACATTTTTGTATCTGATTTGATTAAAGGTATTTACTCCTTCAATTAGCTGTTTATTAAGGTAAAAGTTCTTATAGTGACTATTTTTCCCTTCACCGATGATCTCAACATTTTTATTTGCATTTAAAAAGCGCAAATCAATTCTATGCATAGTTGTTTGAAGCAATGGAATCAGACTGTCGATTTTGTCTTGTTGTCCTTCATATTCCGTAAAATCAAAATCTTCCAATTGTCCGAAGTTGTAAACGACTCTATCTTTCTCAAAAAATAAAGCGGCATTATTAGTCCCGTATGAAAATGCAACCTGAGGTTGTAATTCCAGTTTTTTATTCATCACTTGCCCTGAATTTTCAATAAACTGGGCTTTTGAAGTTAGATTTAGAATAAAAAAAGATATAAAAAGTAAAACTAAATGTTTTGTCATCTATCTGTTATTTAAAGAAATGTACTATAAAAATTTTTAAAAAAATCGACAAGCTTTTACTCTGTCAATAATGATCTAAACTCAGGATTATCCATCATTATCTCAATCAATTTTCTCTGTAGTTTGATTTCAGATTGTATTTCAGCTACTACTTCAGTGAGAGCTGCATATTGACTATTGCCGTATTGTATCATTTCCTGCTGCTCTTTTATAGCTTCGATTAATAAGGCCACTAAAACAGAATAATGGACAGATTTTATTCCCTCTTCATCTGCATCTACCACTTCAGGAAGAATTTTTTCAACTTCTTGTGCAATTAATCCGATTTGCAACCCTTTTTCCTGATTTTCAACAGAAGATTTTTCATTCCATGTATATGAAACGCCTCTTAGAGCCAGCACTTTTGCCAAAGATTCTTTTAGGTCGTTTATATCATCCTTTAGTCTTTCATCTGAGGATTCTGTAATTCCGTCAGAACGAATTCTGCCGTTAACATGTAATCTGTAGGATGGATTGGTGTTGCTGATTCCAACATTCCCATTGTCACGTATGGTAATACGTTCATTTAAGGTTCCTGTATTACTTACATAAAAACTTAATCCCGCATTGTATCTTGCAGTTGTTGAGTACCAGCCTGTTCCGGCAGTATTATAGTTTTTAGTGGCAATTTTCGCATATACATAATCCTGAGAGCTGCCGGTATAGTGAAAGTCAATTGCTTTTATTTCAGTGCCACCAACAGCCATACCATCAGTGACTCCACCTGCATTTCTATTGTCAGTATGGTCGAATCTGACATTACCGCTGTTACTTCCTCCAACTAAGTGTAATGTAGCTTGAGGAGCTGCATTGCCTATACCAATATTACCATTGTTTAAAATGGTCATTACCTCATCACCGTCAGCTGTTATTCTATAAGCAGTACCTTGAAAATTCCATCTCGGACTTCCGCTTAAAGTAAAAGTAGTGGAAGCCCCACCTAAAGGCTCTATAAGCATACTTCCTGCACTGGTTTGAACTTTAAAATTGCCCTCTACATGCAATCTTTCATCCGGAGAGCCGGTTCCAATACCAACATTTCCGGAGTTTTTATTATAAATATTATTTCCGTTTTGATTCCACTTACTATCATCAAATGGAGGAACACCTGTTAAATCTGACCAAGGTATAGTAGGTGTAACAGATAGAACTCCATTGTTATTAGATCTTACATATCCGCTAGATAATGCTCTTACCCTTAGATTTCCTTGCACATCTAATCTTTCAGTAGGTGAAGTTACACCTATACCTACATTACTATTTGAGCCTCTCATATATATCCAGCTACCGGATTGTGCATTTCTGAATTCTATATCTCTGCTACTTTCGCTGGTTTCAAAATAATACGGACTCCCATAATCATATCCAAGCTCTAAAGTATGTCCTGTGTTATAGCCATGCCATCTAAACATAGTATAACTTTGACCGCTACTAATGCTTCCGTCACCACGGTGAATAATAATGTTGCCCGGTTCAATTCTTAGATTCCCATCAATATTCGTGTTGCCACTTATATCTAATGGGTAAGAGGGAGACATGTTTCCAATTCCCACGAAACCATTGTTCATTAAGGCAATTCTGTTTTGGTTATTGGAAGTAAGAAAAAACGAATGATTGGAAAAAGTACCAATTCTTCGATCACTGCCAACCATTCTAATATTTCCACCTATATTAAGCCGTTCACTTAATGTAGTGGTACCAATACCGGTTCTCTGATCATCCCGAACAATAAACATGGAAGTACCGGAACTGTTAATAATTTCAAAACCTTTACTGGATGCTGTGTTTCCTGTTGTCCTAATCTCTAATTTTGCATCAGGTGCAGCCGTCCCAACTCCAACATTTTGAGCTGTTGAGTATTTGCAAATAGTAATAAAAATTAAAGAGAGGAATAAAAAGTAAATCTTTTTCATATTAAATTGATTATATGGTGAAGTATATATCCTAGATACTAACTTAATACATTTTTTAAAAAGTGTAAAATTTAATTCGGCTATATTTACGCTCTGTAAATAATTAATTTTACGATTCTGAAAATAAAAAGGTTCTAATTATTAAGCTTTTATAATTTTTTTGTAAGAAAATTGTAATAGTTTTTACGCTCTGCTAATTCTAAATTTAAGTAACTTTATACTTAAAGTTTTATAATGAAAAAAAATAGGAACCAGTTTTTAGAGGAATTATTTAATACACTATCTAAGCAGGAAAAAAGGTGGATAAGCCACAAAATTAAAGAAGCTAAAACTGAAGATACAAAATTCGTAAATTATTATTTTGACAGTTTTCTGAAGAATTCAAAAACTAATGTAAATTTTAATGAGAAGCAAATTCATAATTACAGAAATAAGATTTACAGTTTTGCAATTGATGAACTGCTGATTTACAATCGCAAAAGTGATTATTTGGATCATCTGCGATCTGAAATTAGTAAAGCTCGTTTGCTGTACCAAAAATCCCTGCTTAGTCAGGCCGAGGTAATTTTATTAAAAACATTAAAAAAAGCCAGGCTGAATGAATGGTTTATACAGGAATATGAAATACTGGTTTTATTGGAATCTATTCTGATTAAAAAAGGTGAAAATTCAGGTAAGTTTATTAACTCTGAAGAGTTTATGATGCGGTTGAATGAATTAGAGAAAGATAAACTTGCAGCTATTGAAAAATGTAAAAGCGAGGCTGAACTTGAAACCTTAAAAAATAAAATTTTTGTTCAAATACGTATTGACAGGTTTAGTAACAATAATAGGCTAAAAGAGGAGTTTCCTAATATTTCAATATTAGAAAAAGAGCAGTATCCCCGTACAAAAGAAAGTTTTCGTTTAAATCTCATTTATCACTCAATTTTAGGCATTTATCTTATTTCAATAGGTAAAGAGGAAGAATCAATCAGCCATTTTAAAAAGATACTGGATATTTTTGATGAAAATGAGGTGCTGTTTGAACTAATGAAGCCAACTCATGAAATCTACTTGTATAACTATATTTTAAATGCGCACAGAATCAAAAAGTATGACGATTATTTTCATTTAAAAATGGAGTATTTAAAAGCTTTATCTGATGAAAAACCGGAAATGAAAGTATCTTTTCATTGCATGAATTTGATTTGGAAAAGTACGATTGTTGATGTAAATGGTCTTCAAAATGCGATTAAGGAAGCAACCCTAGATTATAAAAATAAAAAGTTTGAATTCCCCGGCATTTATTTGGAAATGGATTTCTACTTTGATTTATGTACTTCAAACTTACTAATCAATAATATGGAGGAGGCGCTTAATTGGCTGAATCAAATCTTGAATCATGATAACTGTAAAAAAGTGATGGACTTATATTCAATAGCACGAATAATGCAAATTATTTTACACTATGAAATGGGAAATGTCATCTATCTGCAATCACTAATTCCATCTGTACAAAAAAGCTTTCAAAAAAGAGATAAAGTATATGAAGTAGAAAAGCTTATGGCTACTTACATTTTAAAAATTGTAAAAAGCAAAACAAAGCAACAAAATTCAATGTTTAAAGATTTACATGATAAGCTAAAAATTCTGGAAAACTCAGAAAGTGAGAGTCAAATCATGAATTATTTTAACTTTACAGATTGGACGGAATCTAAAATAAGCGGGTTAAGTTTTTTGGAAACTGTTAAAAAGCAAACAAACAATTAAAGTAAAAAATACCTTAAAAGTTATTTAAACGTTGGATACATTGAAATCTTTATTTTCATTGTAGTTCATACTTTATTAATAAATTTGCGATTTCTAAATTTTAATTTTTTCTATGAGCATACTGCGATTTAAACTAAATATATTAACTGCATTTATTTTTTCATTTTTAGTTGTTTTGGACTCTGCCATAGCACAGCAATCTCATGACCCTACTCACAGGCGAATTGATTCTGAATATTGGCAGGCTTTAGCCGGATTGAATTATGTTTTCAGAGATGGGCAGTGGGTCCCGGAATTTAATGAAACTATGCTTGAGCTTGAAGGGCAGGAAATAACTTTAAGAGGTTATATCGTTCCTTTTGATCATGGTAATAGATTTGATAATTTTGGTTTGTCAGTTTTGCCAATTGCTCAATGTCATTTTTGTGGTCGCGGGGATATACCGGAAATAGTGGAAGTAATGGCTAACAAAAGAATTTGGTTTACTACTCGCCCAATTACAATACGCGGTAGACTTCGATTAAATTATACTGATGAAGACAGAATGAGTTTTATTCTTTGGGATGCAGATGAATCAGATTAAACAGAAACATTCTAAAGTTTTTGAAGCATTTTTTAACTTTGTCCACTTAGTTTTTACAAAGTTTTTTCAAAAAATAAAAATCGGTATGTCCGGCCTAAAGGTATTTTCATTGATTTTTCAAAAAATAAAAGTTGCCGGTAATTCTCCACTTTTTTTGTTAACCCTTTTTGCATTTTCAACATTTTCCTGCTCTGATAGTTCTAAAGATTTTGTTAGTGAAACAGAAACTTTGAGTTACACTAAGCCCAAAAGATTGACGGACGGACCTGTTTTACAAAGAGATTCAATGGCAATTTTTTTAGACAGATCTTCTACTTTTAATTTTGAAGCCGATACCACTAATCCATTATGGATTCAGCATGATACATCATTATTGCATCAAGCAGTGATGACACCGGTTTGGGATATTTTAAATTTACTGGAATATGAGAGAGAGTATATAAACGGAACACCCTGGTATGTGCCCAGATTTCCCCGTGAAATCAGAGAATTAGAAGGAACAGTAATTGAATTAAAAGGATACATGGTTCCAATGGATCCGGGTATCATGCACGATAATTTTTTGATAAGTGTATTGCCTTTGATGCAATGTCATTTCTGTGGACAAGGCGGAATACCTGAAATGGTTGAAGTCTTTTCTAACAGACAAATTCGATATACAGAAAGTATAATTAGTATAAAAGGCCGGCTACGATTAAATGATTCTGACGAAAAGCATTTTACATTTATTCTTGATGAGGCCTCTTTACTTTAAAAAAACATCTGATTTAAGCTGATTAAGATCTCTTATTGAATTCAGCTTTAATGATGTCTCCAAATTCACTCCAGTAAGAACCTTCCGGTAATACTTTAATTATCACTTTTTCCTTTTTTACGGGATGAACAAACTCCAGTTTTAAAGCATGCAGGTAAATTTGATTTTTATCATCAGCTTTTTGACCGCCATATTTTACATCACCTAAAATGGAATTTTTATTTTGAGATAATTGAGCTCTTATTTGATGAGATCTGCCAGTTTCAGGGTAAACCGCTAACAGGCTTTTACCATGCAAATTACCTAAAAGTTTATATCGCAAAATGGCTTCTTTACTATCTTTTTTTTCTTTGTTGAAGGCTTTTACTGTATTTTTCTCATTATCTTTTACTAAAAAATGTTTTAGTGTTCCTTCAGTTTCTTTCGGAAATCCATGCACTATAGCAAGATAAGTTTTTTTTACTTCTTTATTTCTGAATAATTCCTGCATCCGGGTAAGTCCTTTGGATGTTCTGGCAAATAAAATAACACCGCTCACAGGGCGATCAAGTCTGTGAACAACACCTAAAAACACATCTCCCGGTTTGTTGTATTTCTTTTTAATATAGTCTTTAACGTTTTCACCTAAAGGCATATCCCCACTACTGTCTCCTTGTGATAATTCACCTGATTTCTTTTGAATAGCAATGTAGTGATTGTCCTCATATAAAACTTTCATATTTCGATTTTTTGAATCTTGCGTTAATTGATAAAATTACTCTAAGTTTTCGAACTTAAACCTTGTCGATGAGTTCAAGTGTATTTTTTTCTAACTTCTGAAGAGATTTTTCTTCTATTACATAGGGCGGCATAAAATAAATAACATTCCCCAGAGGTCTGACCATCAACCCCTTTTCTATATAAAAGTTATAAATAAAATCTCTTATATTATTTAAATAGGAAGTTTTGTTATCGGTTTTTATGTCAAAAGCCAGTATTGTACCACATTTTCTTAAGTTTTCAATTTTGCGGTTATTGGCAATTTTCTTTGAAAATGAATCATAAAAATCCAGAATCTTGCTTTGATATTCAACAAGACTTTTTTCTTCAAAAATTTCAATGCTGGCTAATGAAGCGGTACAACTGAGAGGATTTGCGGTAAACGAATGTCCGTGAAACAAGGTTTTTTGTTTAGATTCATCTAAAAAAGAATCATAAACCTTTTTATTTGAAATTGTAACGCCCAAAGGCATGCAGCCTCCGGTAATTCCTTTTGAAAGACAAATTATGTCGGGTAAAGACTGAGTATGCTGAAAAGCAAACATTTTACCGGTTCTGCCAAATCCGGTCATAACTTCATCTGCTATACTGAGAGCCCCGTATTTTTTTGAACTATTAATCATAAATTCCAGCACTTCAGCCGGGTACATTTTCATCCCTCCGGCTCCCTGTACTAAAGGTTCAAATATAAAGGCAGCGACATTACCTTTTTCAAGCTCTTCGATTACTCTTTTTTTAAAATTTTCAATATTTTTTTGATCCGGGAAAGGCAGAAAATCTACTTCAAAAAGATAGTCATTAAATGACTGCGTAAAAACACTTCTTTGACTTACGGACATAGAACCAAAAGTGTCGCCATGATAAGCACCTTCCAAAGCTAATATTCTTTTCTTTTTTGGTTCGCCGGTGTTTTGAAAATATTGTATGGCCATTTTTAAGGCAACTTCAACAGCCGTTGAACCATTGTCAGTATAAAAGACTTTCCCATCATTGATTTTAGTCAGTTCAATTAACTTTTCAGCTAAGTTCACTGCCGGTTCATGTGTGCAACCGGCAAATATTATGTGCTCTAATTTGAGAAATTGTTCGTAGATTCTTTCAGCTATCAGGGGGTGGCTGTGTCCGTGTACATTTACCCACCAGCTACTTACGGCATCTATAAATTCTTTTTCATTTTCATCCCAGAAAAGTGCTCCTTTAGCTCTCTTGACAACAATGTTATCGGGAGCATTTTTCATTTGTGTATAAGGATGCCAGACATATTTTTTATCTCTTTCTTTTAGCATTACAATAATATTTTTTCCCAGTTTTTTTGAGTTTTTAAATAGGATGCTGCTTTTATAATTTCAACTTTATTGATGTTTTTTATATCAGGAATATCAAAAAATAAAAGGTCATTATATTTATTAATCAGAAAGCTGCTTGCATGACTTTTCCACTCTCCATTTAAAATCACAGCGTTTATTTTAACATTACTTTGTTTAATTATTTCAATGCTTAGTAAAGTGTGATTGATTGCTCCCAAATAATATCCTGCAACTAAAACAACAGGTAAATTATATAGCTTAATATAATCTAAGAAAGTTTCCGTTTCATTCAGAGGTACTAATATGCCACCGGCTCCTTCAATAATTAGTTTTTGATTGGTTATTGGTGGCTGCAGTTTTGAAAGCTCAACCGTCGTATTTTCAAGTTTTGAAGCATAGTGAGGCGATTCCGGTGCTTTGAAGATATGCTTTTCGGGTATAAAATCACTTTCGGGAAGCCCGGTATTTAACTTTACCCATTCAGTATCGGTAGATGGTTCTAAGCCTGCCTGCACCGGCTTCCAGTAATTGCCTTGAGAAGCAACTAATAAAATTGAAGAAATTAGTGTTTTCCCAACACCTGTCCCTGTTCCGGCTATAAAAATCATTTTTGGACAAAGTTAGTCAGAATTAAATAAGCAGTAAAGAAGCTCAGCCAATATTTTGAACATTTTAAAAACTGTAGATAATTTAAAAATTAATAGCTTACTTTAGATGTATAAAAAATACAAGATTTATGGACCGGAGTTTTATTTTAACTTTTGTTTATTTCCTGATAATTAATTTCTCTGCTCTGGCTTTGGGCTCTATTTTAATGGGAGATGGGGCGAGGGGTGAATGGTATCTCAGTCTAGAGTTGGCGCCATGGACTCCACCGGGTTGGGTATTCGGTTTTGCCTGGTTTACGGTAATGACTCTGTTTAGCTATTTTATGGCTAGTTTGAAAACAGAAGGCATTTTTAAGTGGAAAGTATATAATACCTTATTTATTTTATTTTCTATACAGTGGATTTTAAATGTCGGATGGAATTTATTCTTTTTCAGGATGGAATTAGCTGTACCTGCATTATTGATTATGGTGCTCTTGTTTATAAGTTTGTTTTCTATAATGTTTTATTCGGCTTCGCTAAGTAAACTCAAACTCTTCTTTATATTACCGTATATTATTTGGCTTTTCATTGCACTTTCATTAAATGCTTACGTTGTTATTAAAAATTAAAAAAGCTGATCCTATTAGAATCAGCTTTCCCTATTTTAATATTTTAACAAATTTTACTCATCTTCTGATTTTGCCTGAGCTACTGCTGTTGAAGATGAACCTGAAGAGCATTCTTTCTTCTTTGCTTCTGCAGTCTTTTCTTTACCTGCGCAAGAACGAGTAACTTCAGTAGTTGATTCCTGACTAGCGGCTACAGATGTAGTTTCTTTGTCAGCGCTTGCTTTAGAACCTCCACCGCATGCAACGGCAGTATTAAAAGAGAAAAATCCTACAATTGCGAATGCGAAAAATAATTTCTTCATAAAAATAATTTTTGGTGATATAATTAATAATAAAACGCAAGTAAATGAAAATAGTTGTTGTTTTCTTTAAATTTCACAATGTTTTTTCTATGTTATAAATCAATAAATTTATATGATTTTGAAGCTTAGTTAGATAGTAGTGTTTAATTTTTTTTAAATTTGAAATATTAAGCAATTTTAGAGCTTTTAAAAACAAAATTGACTGAAACACCGTTTTTAAATTACATAGCAAGTAAAGCACTAAATTTTACATTTAAAATATTTTCTTAAATATGAATCAAATATCTTTTAAAAGATTGTTAACACTCGGATTAGTTGTTGTTTCAGCTTTTCTACTTTTCAATTTTGTTACGAACACTTCTGCAGAAGCATATAAATTACAAAAAGACAGAACACTTCTGTCACTTATTCAGCAAACCATTCATGAAGGACATTACGAGCCCCGAGCTATAGATGATGATTTTTCTGAAAAGGCTTTTGAATTGTATTTAAGAAGACTGGACGGTCAAAAGCGTTTTTTTACTCAGTCTGATGTTGAAATATTGAAAACCCATAAGAGATCTTTAGATGACGAATTTACTGCATTGAAATTTGATTTTTTTGACCTTTCTGTGAGTTTGATGGAGGACAGAATTAATTTAGTTTCTGAATGGATTGATGATATTTTAAAAGAACCTTTTGATTTTGATAAAGAGGAATGGATAGAGTTAAACCCTGATAATTTAGAGTTTGCAAAGGACGAGGAAGAATTGAAAGACAGATGGAGAAGGGTTTTAAAATATCAGGTTTTAACAAGGTTGTATAATTCTATGGAAAATGAAGATGAAGATTCAGATTCAGATGAACCTGCTAAGACTTATGAAGAATTAGAAAAAGAAGCACGTGAAGGAGTAAAAACCTCACAAAAAAATCTAATCAGAAGGTTGGGGCAGATGGAGCGTTCTGATTGGCAAGCAATGTATATAAACTCATTGACCGGTGTTTTTTGTCCGCACACAGCTTATTTCCCGCCGGAAGATAAAGAGGATTTTGACATAAGTATGTCCGGTCAATTAGAGGGAATTGGAGCTCAACTTCAGGATAGAGATGGCGAAATAAGGGTAACGAATATTGTTCCGGGTAGTGCATCATCCAGGCAGGGAGAGTTGGAAGTAGGGGATGTAATCCTAAAAGTTGGTCAGGGCTCTGAAGAGCCTGTTGAAATTACCGGAATGCGTTTAGACAGAGCAGTTCGATTAATTAGAGGTCCTAAAGGGACAGAAGTAAGGTTGACTGTTAGGAAAGTAGATGGAGGCGGGCAAACAGTGATTCCAATTATCAGAGATATAGTAGTCCTTGAGGAGTCGTATGCCAGAAGTTTTATTTTGGAAGATCCGGCGTCGAAAGAAAAATACGGTTACATCAAACTACCTAGTTTTTATGCAGATTTTCAGGGTAGGGGTGGCCGAAATAGCAGTGATGATATTGAATCGGCAGTCAAGAATTTAAAATCAGAGAATATGGATGGAATAATTCTCGATTTAAGAAATAACGGCGGAGGTTCTTTACAGGATGTAGTAGATATAGTAGGTTTGTTTATAGAGTCCGGACCGATCGTTCAGGTGAAATCCAGAATGGGACCTGCACAGATATTAGCTGACAGGTCTAATGAGTTATTGTTTGACGGAAAATTATTGGTACTTGTAAATCAGTTTAGTGCATCTGCTTCAGAAATTTTAGCTGCCGCAATTCAGGATTATGAAAGAGGTGTTATTGTTGGAAGTGAAGGTACTTTTGGAAAAGGTACGGTTCAAAGATTTTTTAATCTGGATCGTTTTTTAAGTGGAAATAACAGAGCGCTGGCACCACTCGGCTCAATAAAGCTAACAACTCAAAAGTTTTATAGAATTAATGGCGGTGCTACTCAGTTAATTGGTGCTGTACCGGATATTATTTTGCCGGATAATTTTATGTTAATTGAGACCGGTGAAAGTGAGCATGATTACCCACTTTCCTGGAGTGAGATTGATCCGGTACAGTATAATAAATGGAAAAATCCGCCTCATTTAGATGATTTGAGAGCTTCCAGTACTAAAAGAGTGCAGGAAAATGAATTATTTGGTCTTATAAAAGATAACGCACAGAGATTGCACAGACAAAATGAAGAAAGACGTTTTCCTTTGAAATATGATTCTTATGTTGAGCATCGCAAAGCACAGAAAGAAGAATCTGAAAGATTTGATGCTATAAATAAAACAGAGCTTGAAATTAATGTTCTGAATTTATCTGTAGACAAGGCAGATATTAAAGATGATGAATCAAAGAAGGATAGAAATGAAAGCTGGATAGAAGAGATAGTTAAAGACCCTTATGTTTTTGAATCATTCCAGATTATTAAGGAAATGAATTAAAGGAAGTTTTAGTCCTCCTTTACTTTAGATTTCTTGTTTTTTAGTTTTTACTAATTGAGCTAATAGTATATCAATAGTATGGTTTATTACGGATATTTTATCTGTCAATATTGCCCAATCAGGCTCTTCTGAGTTGAGGGCAATATTTTCAACTTCTTCAATTTCTTTTTTTGTCTTTTCAACGCCCAGATAAACAGCGGCAGATTTAAGTTTATGTGCTGCTTTCCCTAAAGACACCGCGTTTTTTTCTCTTAAATATTTATTAATCATATCCAGTTCTTCCGGTGTTTCTTTGATAAGCAAATCAATTATTTTTTGCTTAAGAACTTCATTGTTTTTTGAAATTTTGTCTAAATAATTTAAGTCTATGGAAGTATTTATCAATTGATTTGATTTCTCAGCTGTGAAACTACTTTCCGACTTTTTCATGATTTTTTTGTTTGCAGGTAGAAGCTCAACAATTTTTTCAAACAAATAATCGGGTTCAAATGGTTTAGAAATATAGGCATTCATCCCTGACTGTAAACATTTTTCGGCCTCTCCGGTAGTTGCATATGCCGTTAATGCCAAAATAGAAATATCCTTTATTTCTCTAAACTCATTGTTTGATCTGATAGTTTTAGTAGTTTCAAGGCCATCCATTTCAGGCATTTGGACATCCATTATAATAAGATCATATCTGCTTTCTCGCAGCTTTTGCAGCGCTATTTTTCCATTGTCTGCTATGTCTAAAGAAATATCCGGCCAATGCGTTTTTAATGTTTCTGTCAAAACTACCTGATTTAGTTTTTTATCCTCAGCAATTAATATCCTTACGTGGGGAGCAGGAGAGTATATGCTGATTTTATCATTTACTTTATCATTGTTTTGGTTTAAGGGTGCATTTTTTCTAACTAAAAACGGAATGTTAAAAGTAAATTCAGAGCCTATGCCTACCTGACTTTTTACAGATATTTTACCGCCTAATAATTCTATTAGTTTGTTTGTAATGGCTAAGCCTAAACCGGTTCCTTCAATAACTTGCTTAGCATGCTGATGTATTTGAGTGAAACTATTAAAAATAAATTCAATTTTTTCCTTAGGTATGCCAATTCCGGTATCGGTAATTTTAAATTCTAACCAGGCTTTATCTCCTTCAAATTTGGTGGCTTTTACACTAAGTTTAACATATCCTTTATTGGTAAATTTCAAAGCATTACCTAATAAGTTGAAAAAGATTTGATTGAGCCTGAGAACATCGCCTTTTAGATAAGTTGGGATATCAGAAGATATCTCTTTAATCAGTTTAATCTTTTTTTCCTTTGATTTGAACTCAATGGTTTGAAAAACTCTGTTAATGGTTTCAACCAAATTAAAATCTTCTTCCTCCAACACTAATTTTCCGGCTTCGATTTTACTGAAATCAAGTATATCGTTTATCAACTCAAGGAGATGTTCCACTGAAGTGCTTATTGAATCCAGGTATTGTTTTTGACGTTCATTTAACTCGGTATTTCTGAGGAGGTGATTCATTCCGGAAATAGCATTTAAAGGTGTTCTGATTTCATGACTCATATTTGCCAGAAATTGTTCCTTTAATTTGGCTGAACGCTGTGCGATTTCTTTCTCTCTTTTTAGGTTTTCGTTCTTTTTTACTTCTGTTATATCTCTTACAATTCCCTGATATCCATAGTGTGAACCGTCATTGGCTTTCCATAGTGTAGATGTTACCAGACAATTTAATGGAGTACCTTTTTTCGTATGTAAAATAACTTCAAAGTCTCTTACGTAGCCTTTTAATTCAATTTCTTTTTTAAATTTTTGTCTTTCAAAAGGGTTTTTATATAAAATCCTTACATCCAGGTTTTTGAGTTCCTCTCTGGTATAGCCAAAAAGTTCTAACATAGAATTATTGAAGTCTATAAAGCGACCGTCTTTGGTGGTTATATAGATTGGGTCGCGGGAAGCTTCAAATAATGTGTGATATTTTTCCTCACTTTTTATTAATGCTTCCTCAATTTCCTTACGGGAACTTATGTCTTGTATAGTTCCTATAATCTTTTTGGCTTTATCTTTAACTGATTTAAGCCTGAGGTTGATATACTTTAATTTTCGGGTTTCCTCTCCTGTAACGATTCTGAAATCAATATTAAACTCAGATTCATGCTTTAGACTATGATTAATAATTTCATCCAGAAAATCCCTGTCATTGGGATGTGTCAGTTTAAGTAAAGTCTCTAAGTCAGGTTCAAAGTCTGCTTTGTTTTTTTCAAAAATATTATATATTTCATTTGACCATGCCATGGATAAGTCATCCGTGCGGAGTTCCCAATTGCCTATTTTTGCGATTTCCTGAGCATCTAAAAGCTTTTCTTCACTTTTTTTTAATCTGGCTGCATAGTTTTGAAGTTCTTTCTGAAGGTTGTGTCTTTCAATTGCATAGCGAATAGATTTGGCTAATAGATTTCCGTCATATTCTCCTTTTACCAGATAATCCTGCACACCGGTTTGAAAACCGGAAATACCTTCTTCCGGATCTTCATATCCGGTTTGTATTATTATTGGGAGATTTAGCTCTAATTCGTTTATTTTACGGATGGCATCAAACCCAACACTATCAGGTAAGTTTAAATCTAAAACAATTAAATCAAACTTTTCTTTTTTAAGCGTTTCAATGCCGTCAGCCAGATAAATGCAATTAGTGATTTCAAAGAAGCCCGATAAACTGCTTTCATTAAGCAGCTCAATCATTAATCTGGCATACTCACGACTATCCTCAATCAATAATATTTTAATTTCTTTTTGCATAATATATGTGTGAGCTTATTCAAATTTACATATATTTTATTGAATAATTATGATAATTGATATTTAGCTTAGATTTACAGAACAGTTTAATTTTGCTTTTAATTAACAATTCAAAAAAATCATTCTATTCACAGAAATTATGATAAAGGTAAAAATATCCACTAAACCGGGAAGTAAAATTGAAATACTTCAATATGATAAGGAAAAAGGCCTTTCTGCCAAGATAAAAGCATTACCGGTAGAAGGAAAAGCGAATAAATACATTATATCATTTATTTCAGAGAGAATGAACATCCACAAAAGCAAAATTGAATTGGTATCAGGTTTTAAAAGCAGAAACAAAACATTGTTAATTCATATTGACGAATCGGAATGGTTATCTAAATTGGGGGAGTTAAGTTA
>REEL01000087.1 GCA_007695095.1 Chitinophagaceae bacterium
CATCAATGATATCTACCCGGAATAATAAATTAACCGGCTGTGGAACACCTTCCTGATGCACCACCATAATAGGAGAATTCTTATAAAGATTCTGCAAACTCCAGGATAGCCTCGTGGGAATAAAACCTGGCTGCAGATAATAAGATGTACGGACATCCATACTGTGCACTACCTCACGCACAAGGGGGAAAGATTGTATAAAAAATATCTCATTTTGAAAAGACCGGTCAGACATGTTTAAATCAACGGCCCTTAAAAAGTCAGGTGTATTGCCTGCGCTTTGTCTTTGATCTATCTGCAATAAAATGGATGCACCCACATTATATGTTACAGAAGAAATTTTCAGATAAAAAAAAGTTACTGCCAAAACTAAAACAACGAAACCGGCAATAAAATACCAGTACTTCAGCAAACTTTTCTGGGCTGAAAGCATATTAATAGCCAGCATATCTTTGGATTCACTCATAATTTTTCGGGTATTTATATGATTAGAAAAAAACAGTATATACAAGTATACCGGTTGAAATTACCGTGGTTAGCAAATTATACGGGAAGGTAGTTATACCCCATATTCTTCTCCCAAGAGGTTCGATGTAAACTATGTCTCCTGATTGCAGGTTAAAAAACTCTGACTCCAGAAAACTATCCTGAGTTAAATCTAAAAAATGTTTGGATTTTTTTGCTCCGTCTTCTCTGATTAAGAGAACGTTTCTGCGATTACCGAATTCACTTATGTCACCGGCAAACCCCAGAGCCTGGAACATGCTAATATTTTTATAATCAAACAGATATAACCCCGGACTGTTAACTTCACCTAAAACGGTAACTCTCGTATTTATAAAACGCATATATACATTTGGCAAAAAGAGGTACTGCCCTAATTCAGCTTCAACTTTTTCTGAAGCCTGCTCAAGGGTAAGATTGTATAAATTTATCCTGCCAATATGAGGTAAACGGATGGTTCCGTCCTCATTTACTGTATAGCTCATTAAGCTTGGATTTACAGTACCTCCTCGTTGCATATCCTGTGTCAGAGCCGTAGGTTGCTCATCTGCGCTGCTGATACGAACATATATTTCATCGCCGGGTCGAATGGTATTATCTACCTGCTGTCCGGTAAATATCATTTGCGAGGGAGGCAGATCTGAAGGTGATTGCACATAGGCCATTCTTCTTACCGGGACACATGATGAAAATATGAGCAAAATCATTGCAATTAATACTGCATTGCATTTACGTGTTGTCATAGGTGTTATTTAGTTTAAACCTTTACAAAGATAAGAATAAACGCAGTATTCGTGGGCTTATTTTTATCATTAAAGGAAATTTTTTGTGAATTGTTATGGATTTTTAATTTTTCAAAAGAAAATTTTCATACTTGGCAAATTTAATAAATTTAATTATAAAACAACCAAATAACCTGTTAAATGTTTCATAAAATAAGACAAAAGCATGTTTTAGTATATCGAACACACTCTGACTGACTTATCTGCCTGATAACAGAAAGGCTTTCTTCCCTGGGGTTTATAAAGTGAATGCCAGAATCCTTGAAAAAATGAATAGCTGATTTTCTCAAAATCAGGGCAAAAATAAAGGATAAATCCATAATTCTACCGGATGAAAATACAAAAAAGATTATTGATAGATTATTTTAAAATAATTATATAACTTTATATAATTAAATATAAATATTTATGCACGAAAGATTGCCGCCCTATCTGATTACTCTATGATATTAAAAGAAGTTTTTAAAAAGGAAACAGTCAACAACTGCAGGTTATCAGGAATATTGGAAAGATCTGACGGGAAAACGATTGAACTGTTTTTAGAATATCCGCTTGCAAATAAAGATTTTCTCAACGAAATTGCTGGTCCCTTCTTCCCCATTTTGCTGCTACCGGCCATGCGTGAAGGGGGAAAGCTGGTGATATTGCAAGCACTATCGAAAAATTTGTTTTCACAATCTTCTCCTGGATAGAAAAACTCACAAACTAATATCATGGTGTATTTTATAAAATACTGCTTGTGCATCATGCTTTACATGAAAAAAAAGTTATCAACAATGCGACCCGATTATTTCCCCTAATCATAGATTCTTTCTAAACATTAATAAAAAAAAGTCAAAAAAATCAAAGTACCTGATTTATATGCAGGGGCTGGAGTTGCCGCTTACCAGCTATAATCACAAAGCAGAACGTAACTCTCCATATCTCTGACAAAAACATACACATGGTTTTATATCAATCTATTTCATAAAACCAACTGAGGGCACTTATTATTAAATTCAAATTTTATGAAACGATTACAACATATTGATGCTCTGCGGGGTTTTGCACTGTTTGGCATATTACTTCTGCATGCCCATCACAATTTTGGGATCGGTGCAAAAGAAACCAGCGAAATACTGGCCAACCTGAAACTAAACAGTCTGGCTTCCTGGTTTATTAATTTTCTGGTCAGTAACAAGGCATTTGCCATGTTTTCCATTATGTTTGGTTTTGGTTTCTACCTGCAGTTTCACAGGGGTTCATTCTCTGGCAGTAATTTTACCCGTATATATGCTTGGAGGTTATTTATTTTGCTGGTATTTGGTTATATCCATTCCATGTATTTCCGCTCAGATATTCTCACCAAATACGCCCTGATCGGTTTTGTAATGCTACTGCTGCACAAGCTCCGACCCCGATACATTTTATTGCTGGCATTTCTGTTGTTACTTCAAATTCCTGAAATCATTCAGCTCATAAAAAGCTTACATGTACCTGATTATCAGATTACCTCTCATGCCAACCCCTTGCTAGGGGAGAAAATGAGTGAAATTGCTGAATCAGGTTCTTTTGCTGAACTCGTAAAGTTGAACATGGGACCTGTTTTTATAGAAATGTGGAAGCTGAACTTTACCAGGGGCAGAATCTTTTATATCCTGGGATACTTTTTACTTGGTTACTTTTTAGGCCGCAGTTGTTTGCTGGATAATCCGGTTCGCTGCCGAAAGAATTATTATTACATACTCGGTGTTGGGGTTGTAATGTATTTTTTGATTTGGTATATAAGAAGCTATGCGATTAACAGTTCAGGATTCAGCGAAGAAAACATCACATTAATAATCTCTTTGTTGTCAGGTTATATGAATTTCTTTATGGTAGCCATTCTCTTTTCAATGTTTGTGATGCTCTACCAGGTTCATATTTTCAAAATATTTATGGATATCCTGGCACCCTATGGCCGCATGAGCCTCACATCCTACATGGTGCAGAGTTTCCTGGGAGTTTTTGTGTTTTATGGATTTGGTCTGGGTATGTACGATTACCTTGGAAGTTTCTTAAGCCTGGTTGTCGGTGTGATGATCCTTTTGATGCTGTTGGTATTCTCCCACATCTGGTTCCGGTATTACCGCTATGGGCCGTTGGAGTGGGTATGGCGGGCACTTACCTACAGGACGTGGGATGTGCCCATGAGGAAAGAGAAGTGATTTTTGGGTCCTCAATTCTGAGCCCCTAAGGCGCGAAGCTCAGAGAGTAGGTTGAATCAGATCCGGTCAAGGATGGCGAAATCAGGAATATGCAGGAATACCACTCCTGATGCATTTGCTATAAAAATAAAAAAATATCGCATAAAAGTGTATAAAATATTGATTAATTCGTATCTTTGCAGGATTAGATTTGGTATTCATTTAGTGATTATAATTTCTCCTGATGGAAAATATTAAAATGCCCTGTGCAACAGATAAATTATTTGATCCTATTGAACTTTCAGAAAAAACTGAAAGTATCGTGATAAAAGGTAATAAAAGAAAATACCTGAGATTTGGTACCACCCCTGACTATGGAACCGGAATTGCAACCGGCTATGCGATGGGGTGTAATCTGAGGTGTGTTTTTTGCTGGGCCAATGAAACCCGCGATAACCTGGACCTGGTAAAAGGATTTTACTCCCCTGCCGAAGTTTTTGAAAAGCTTTCAGAAATTATTGATCGTAATCCCCGAATAGATAAGATGCGTTTGTCAAACGGAGAACCAACCATAGGACGTGAACATTTGCTTGAACTTTTGGATATGGTTGAAGGGTCTGTGATAAAGATGTTCGTAGTCGAAACAAATGGAATTTTACTCGGCAATGATGAAAGCTATATTAAAGACCTTTTAAAGTTTAAAAAGGTATCCATCAGAATAAGTATAAAGGCGGGGACACCAGAGGAATACAGTCGAAAAACAGGAGCTATCCCCGAATCTTTTATGTTGCCCTTTCAGGCCATCAGAAGACTCCATGAGTATAAAGCCAATTATGGTGTTTCGGCCATGAGTCTTGATCCTCGCTTTATGGATCCTCTGGAGAGGATATCATTAATAACCAGATTAGGTGAAATTGACCCGTCAATTGTTTTAAAAATGCAGGAGGAGGTAACTTATTTACTCCCTGTTTCTCAAAGACTTTTAAAAAGAATAGGATGGGAAACCAATTATGAAAATCTACCTTTCTTCTTACGAGGATTAAAAAAATATTTACAGATTACTTACAACCCTATTTCCACATTATCTCAGCGTCGAATATCCATAAAACAAACTTTAAGAAACTTTAAGCATCTGCGCCACGGAATTTGATTTTATTGTTGCTACACAGTTTAATTGCCCTAATAAATATAAAAGCAACTCTAATCTTATATAAATAGATAAAGGCTTCAGATTTTAAGTGCAACTTAAAAACAGCCATTCCGGGTGGTATTCTTTTTGATGCTGTCCGGTTAACCTGGAAGAGACAGATAATTTTGCTATTTTAACTCCATTGATTTTGTAATAAAACCAAAAACTAATAAAAAGAAAAACGGCCCTAAAGTGTTTCAAACCTGTAATCAAAAATTTTCTATTAAAGTTGCGATGAAATCGCAGGAGTTGACGAAACTAAAATATAGATTTTTTATTTTTGACTTTTAAACAAAATTTAGAACTATGAAAGGAATCGTATTAGCCGGCGGTGCGGGAACCCGCCTTTATCCTATTACTAAGGGAGTTTCCAAACAAATATTACCCATTTTCGATAAACCTATGATCTACTATCCCATCTCTATGCTTATGCTGGCAGATATCCAGGATATCCTAATCATCTCAACTCCCCATGATCTTCCTTTATTTCAGAGATTACTGGGTGACGGTTCCGATTATGGAGTAAGATTTTCCTATGCCGAACAACCCCAGCCCCAAGGCCTGGCTCAGGCTTTTATCATCGGGGATGAATTTATAGGTACCGACAATGTTTGTCTGGTGCTTGGAGATAATATATTTTACGGACATGGCATAACTGATCTTCTTCGGAATGCACATAAAAACGTAGAGAAAAAACAGACTTCCACAGTTTTCGGTTACTTTGTCAATGACCCGAAGCGATATGGTGTGGTGGAATTTGATACCAACAATTGCGCCATATCCATTGAGGAGAAACCTGCCATACCCAAATCCAATTATGCTGTGGTAGGTTTATATTTTTATACAAATGAAGTAGTAAATATTGCCAAAAGCATTAAACCCTCTGCCCGCGGCGAGCTTGAGATCACTACCGTAAACCAGGAATACCTGAAGAGGGGCCGGTTGAAGGTGGAAGTAATGGGAAGAGGGTTTGCCTGGCTAGACACCGGTACCCATGAATCCCTGTCCGAAGCCAGCATGTTTGTGGAAACCATCGAACGTCGCCAGGGCCTGAAAATTGCCTGCCTGGAAGAAATTGCCTGGCAGAGAGGATGGATAACAACTGAAAAGCTCATGAAAACGGCTCGCGATATGGGAAAAAATCAATACGGACAATACCTGCTCAAAGTTCCTGAAAATAAACCTTTTAGTTAAATCTATGGAAATCTTACACACAGAGTTTAAAGGATTGTTTATTATAAAACCCAAAGTATTTAAGGACACAAGGGGTTATTTTATGGAATCCTTCAGAGAAGATCTTTTTACTGATAAAATTGGAACCATTCGGTTTGTACAGGAAAATGAATCCGTTTCAACCTTTGGGGTACTCAGGGGATTGCATTATCAATTGCCTCCCTTTGCTCAATCCAAACTGGTTAGAGTTGTGAAAGGAAAAGTTCAGGATATTGCTGTAGACCTGAGATACGGCTCTGACACATTCGGCAAATATTTTTCCATACAAATATCCGAAGAAAACCAGCTTCAGCTATTTATCCCAAGGGGTTTTGCCCATGGATTTCTCGTATTGAGTGACGAGGCTGTTTTCCAATATAAATGTGATAATTATTATGCACCAGATTATGAAACTAACTTAAGGTGGAATGACAAACATGTTAAGATAATATGGGAACTAAATTCTTATGATATTGTTTTGTCTGAAAAGGACAAAAATGCTTTAAGTTTTATGGAAGCTGTTAAATTTTGAAAAACCAACTAATAGAACCCAATTTCATTGATTTTATAAATACTGTATATTCTGGAGTAAACTTGAGGGCTTCCCCTTTTTTTTGGTAATTGAGTTTTAGATTCTTAGTGTATACAAATACACCAAGAATTAAAACAAAGCAAGATGGCATGAAAACCAATGCCTGCGAATCAGGTAAAACACTTACTTGTAGATTTTATGAAAAAACTTACCGAGACTGGAAAACCGGCTACTTGTTATGAGAAGAATACAAAGAACTAGTACCAAATTGCTATAGTAACTCCCAGTTTTGCTATCATTTCACGCAATACAGTGTTACATCAAGCCGCAGTTTGGGACTTACACATAAACTCCCATAAATGGGCAAAAATAAATTATTGACTATCAATAATGATCTCAATCTTTAAGGAATAGGTTGTATATTTTTATCAATGGTTTTTTAATTATCCATGGAATATAAACACCCAAATTGATTCTCCTGATTAAAAAAAGCACATTAAGCATCTTTAATGGAAATAACAAAAAATATGTTGTTTCTACACTAGAGTGAACAGTTTTAGCTCCAAGGTTTTTTTTAAATTCTCTTATTCCCTTGTTTTTTTCCCCGGGTGGAACGCCCCCGATATTGTAGATATAAACTCCGTTTTGCTTGCAATTATATGCTATCTGGTAAAATAAGTAGGAAGGTGCTGCCTGTTTATAACCCAAAGTATTGGTCCCCATATATATACCATAAGCTCGTTGATTAATAGTTGCCACAAACTGCATACTAACAATTTCGTTGCCAAACCTGACATAATAAAGAGTTGCAATTCTGCTATCCAGAAGTTTTCTCATAACCCGCCGGTCAAAAAATTGCATGGAAAACATGTTGTAATTTTCATAATCCTTCGCAAGCCTTAAATCATAAGTAGATTTCATTAACAGCAACAATCTGTCCAGGAGCTCATCCGAATATCCGGAGCTAAATTCCAAACCATTTTTCTTTGCTTTCCTTATTCTTCTGCGGGTATCTCTTTCAATCTGACTTTCAAACTTCTGAAAATCAACAGATAAATCGAAACAGAATTCTGCCCTGTCTCGTGTTATTAAATTCTTTAAAGAGGATTTAAAATAAAACGATACATCATAAGAATGCATGGTGAATCGCTGAAATCCGCTAGCCTTTGTATAATCCAGTAATGCTTCACGGAACTTATCAAGTATTGCAGGTTCCTTGTAAGTGCATGCCGGACCTGAATAAAAAAACAATTGCTTCCTGTATCTGTTTCTGAAAGGTCTTATCAATCCTGATATAAAGCCAATAACTTCATTATCTGCCAGAAATTTAAGATAAACTGGTATGGATTCATCGCTACTGATCGAATCCAACCAGGCATATGTTAAAAAAACGCTGGCATTTATTTTCTTAAGCTCCGAATCCCATTCATTGTTTCCTGAAGATTCAATTACTTTTATATCCATGACTTTTGGAAGATTTACCATGTGACTCGACAAAATTTTTAAATTCAGTATCAGGAATATTTGAGCTTATAATAAATTTTTATAAGAATTGATAAAAGATAAATTTTGGGGAAGATGATTAAAATCAAAAGTTTTCGTTTCTCAACTTTCCATGAGTTTAACCACTTAGGTTCACTCATAAAATTGATCTCTGAAATA